>JAAXHF010000033.1 GCA_012271025.1 Deltaproteobacteria bacterium
GGCCCAAGATCGATATGGGCCTGATCAAAGCCATAATGCCCGGCGATATAGCCGGGTAACATGCCGGAATACGGCGCGTGCGTATCGCGGCAAATCAGCGTCACGCGGACACCCGGCAACGGCTTCATGCCAAAGCGTTTCAGCACGGTGACATGACTGTGGCCACCGCCGATCAGGACCAGATCTTTGACTACCGGAGTGGATGTCGGCCTCACAAAAGCGATCCTTCAGTACCGTAGGAACCCACCCCGTCGCCACGCGGCACCCTTCCTAAGAGGAGGGAAAACACGTCCCGCCGCTATTCATGCTGCAAAAGGAGATTCCCGCTTACGTCATACTGGACTGTCCAGCCGGGCGGTACAACCACCGTGGTATCTGGTTCTTCTACAATGAGCGGGCCGCTCCGCGCCTGTTCAAGAGCGGTGCGCTGATAGACCACGGCCTGGCATTCGCCCACCTGGGGACCGAAATACGCCGTGCGGGAGGCGGGAGACGGAGGGGTGTTCCCGGTTCCAGTCAGCTCGGTCAGGCGTAGGTGGCCGGAGGAGGCTATGGCTCGCAGCCGAACGCTGACAAGCTCAATCGTATCGGCTCGATCATAGCCAAACGCCTGCCGGTGCGCTTCGGTGAAGAGCTGGGCCAGACGGTCCTGCATATCCGCGACTGATACGTTGGGAAAAGGCAGACTCAGCTCGGCTACCTGATAGCCATACTTGAGATCGACCTGGCGCTCAAAACGAATCTGCTCCGCGGCAATGCCTTCGTCGGCCAACTCGGCCCGCGCCTGGGTCTCAAGCTCCTGGTAGTGACGCAGCACGGCCTGCGGATCAAGCTGGTCCAGAGCCACTGCCACGCTACGGATATAGTCGTGGCGATAATCCGCCAAGAGGAGTCCAAACGCGCTGAACAAGCCTGGGGAGAGCGGAATCTGAACCTGCGTCATACTCAGGCTGTCCGCCAGGGCCGCGGCGTGCATCGGCCCGGCTCCGCCAAATGCGATCAAGGTAAAGTTACGCGGGTCTCGCCCACGTTCGGTCGAGACGGCCCGCAGGGCGCGCATCATGGT
>JAAXHF010000062.1 GCA_012271025.1 Deltaproteobacteria bacterium
CGCCACGGGCCGGGCTTGGTCCAGGCTTGGACGATGAAGTCGTAAGCCTCGTTGAACATTTCGCGGTTATAGGCCGGGTTGGCATTGTTGAAGAACTGCTCGCTGCCCGCCCCGCGCACCCAGCCGGTTACCAGCCGCCCACGCGAGATGAGATCAATCTCGGCCAGTTCCTCGGCCATGCGCAGCGGATGCTTGATGACCGGCAGGGGGTTGCCGATGAGGACGATTTTGACCTTGCTGGTGATGCGGGCCAGGATGGACGCCTCGACGTTCATCACGCTGCCCATGCAGAACGGGTTGCCGTGGTGTTCGTTGAGGGCCACCGCGTCAAAGCCCAGTTCCTCGGCGTAGCAGTATTCGTCCAGGAAATAGTTGTAGTCGTCGGCCGCTTTGTGATGATCGAAGTGCCGGTTCGACAGGGCAAAAAAGGCCTTGTTTTTCAGAACCTCGTCCTCGTCGACCCAGCGGTACGGCCGTTCGGTGAAATAGGCGAGTTTCATGGCGTCCTCTTGCGGGTCTACGAGGCCAGATAGTCTCTGACGATGCGGATAAACTCGGCCGAATTCTCGATCTCCGGTCGGTGGCCCACCCCTTGAATGGTGGCGACCTGGGCGTGGTCAATGACTTTTTTGTACGAATCAATACAGCCCTTGGGGACGATGGCGTCGGCGCTGCCCCGGACCAGCAGGGCCGACACACCTTTGGCCCCCTCCAGCAGATGGGGCAGGCTGGGGTTGTGCATATACGGCTCCCAGCCGATCCGGGCGGCTTCCGCCCGGGCGTCCTCAAACGCCTCAAACTGGTCTGGGGTCATTTCGCCACCGTAGATGTCCCCGAACTCGGGCGTGTTGATATCGGCAACCGTCGCCCGCATATGGGTGCGGATGGTCAGCGGGAAGATGTCGGCGATTTCGCCCTCTTCGGGCTTGATGCCCATGGGCGCGACCAGGATGAGCCGCTCGAACATGGCCGGGTCAGCCGCAGCCATCTCGGCGGCCGCATAACCACCTGCGGAAAAGGCAATGGCATCGATCGGACCCAGGTTCATTTCCCGGATCATGCGGGCGTAGAAACCGCCCAGGTCGCGGTAGGTGCGGATCCAGTCCACGCGGGGGGTCTTGCCACAGCCCGGTTGGAGGGGAATCAAAAATTCATGCTCCTCGGCCAGGGCCTCGTTCCATGTGACCCAGCCGGGAAAGCCAAGCTCGTCGTGGAGCATAAAAAGAGGTTTGCCGGAGCCACCTCTGACGAGAGCAACGTCGGTGCCGCCGACATTGACCGTTGTTTCGGTCCAGTTTGCCAATGATCTTTCCTCCTTCTCTCTCTATAGCGCCTTTTTGAGTAGCAAATGGCCCTGTGTGCTGTCAACTCGCCTGGCCGACCGGCGCGTATCTTCTCTCCTGCCTGGAAGTCGGCTATAGGAAGAGGCCATGCAGCAGCCGTTTTCCCGCTTTGCGGTCGTGCGGCCGGCCGTCCGCCGCATGCACGGCTATGTGCCCGGCGAGCAGCCCCGCGAGTTGGACCGCTATATCAAGATCAATTCCAACGAGAATCCCTATCCGCCCTCGCCCCACGTTGTGCGCGCCCTGCAACGGGCGGTCGGTGACGATTCCTCCCGCGCTGCCCCCGGCCGACAGCTGCGCATCTATCCGAGTCCCAGCGCTGAAGACGTGCGGCGCAAGGCGGCCGAGGTGTACGGCCTGGAGCCGGATCAGGTCCTGGTCGGCAACGGCTCGGACGACCTGCTGACCATGCTGATGCGCACGTGTATCGACCCGGGTGACCGGGTCGCCTATCCGGTCCCGACCTATAGCCTGTACGATATTCTGGTGGCCATGCAGGACGGCCGGGCCGTGCATGTGCCCTGGCCCGAGAATTTTTCCTTGCCGCTCCAGGCGCTGGTCGAGAGCCGGGCCAAGCTCGTTTTTGTCGCCAACCCGAACGCGCCGTTCGGCAATTTCACGCCGCTGGAGCAGCTCGAGGAGTTGGCCCGACAGACCCCGGGGCTGCTCGTGGTTGACGAGGCGTATGTGGATTTTGCCCACCACACTGCCCTGCCGCTGCTCGCCCGTTATCCCCAGGTGGTGATTCTGCGCACCCTGTCCAAGTCGTTTTCTCTGGCCGGGCTGCGGATCGGTCTGGCCTTTGGCCACCCCGAACTGCTCGGCGAGCTGATGAAGGTCAAGGATTCGTACAACATGAACCGCCTGAGCATGGTGGCGGCGGTGGCGGCACTCGAAGACTACGGCTGGATGCGGGCCAATGTGGCCAAGATCCGGGCCACCCGCGCACGGCTGAGCGCGGCCCTCCAGGACCTCGGCTATGACGTCTCCCCCTCGCAGGCGAATTTTGTGGTGGCGCGCAGGTGCGGAGTCAGCCAGCAGCCCCTGTACGAGTGGCTGAAAGCGCGACGGATTCTGGTCCGCTATTTTTCCGAACCCGAACTGAGCGACTGCGTGCGCATTTCGATTGGCAGCGATGAGGAGACCGATCAGCTGCTGGCCGCCGTGCGCCAGTTTCTAGACGAGACCGACAAAGGTGAACGATAATGACCACTTCATCAGGTCGAGATCATCGGTTAGCACCGGCCCGGCCCAGACCCAGGGAGACAGCATGAGAATTTCACTCTTTCATCTACCCAGCTTTTTTCCCCAGCTGCACGACAGTGAGTACGAATTCTACCAGAATATGCTGCTTGAGACCGATAAGGCCGAGGAGTACGGCTTTCATTCGGTGTGGTTTGCCGAGCACCATTTTTACCACTACGGCGGCCATATTCCGTCGGTGCCGGTCCTGGGTACGGCTGTGGCCCAGCGGACCACAAACATCCGCATCGGATCCGGCATCGCCCTGCTGACGCTGCAAGACCCGATTCGGATTGCCGAGGAATTTGCCATGCTCGACTGCCTGTCGGGCGGGCGGCTGGAGTTTGGCATTGGTCGCGGTTTTCAGCGGGGCGAATTTGACGCCTTTGAGCGCGATATGGGCGATAGTCGGCGGCTGTTTGAGGAGGCCCACGACATCATTATGAAGGCCTGGACCGAGCCTCGGTTTTCCTACCGGGGCAAGTTCCGCACGGTCACCGATCTGCAAGTCCTGCCCAAGCCGGTCCAGAAGCCGCCGCCCGTGTATGTGGCGTGTATCTTCACCCCGGAGTCTTTTGAATGGACTGGCAAACAGGGCTATCACCTGATGGCCGTGCCGTATGCCGCAGCCAAGCCCGAAACCCTGATCGATAGAATCCAGCTGTTTCGTGACACGCGCACTGCCCACGGCCATACCGACCCTGCCGAAGTCCTGGGCGTGTACCATTTCTACTGTGGCGAAACGCCCGAAAAAGCCAAACGCGAGCCGCAGGCGGCGATGATGCGCTACATCGAATCTGTCCAGAAGGCCAACCCCGAGTCAGCCTACTCTGAGCAGTACACGGCCTATAAAAATCTGCGTAAAGGCTTCGAGGCCATGGATTACGAGAACTATCTGTATCCCCAGCGCGTGCTCTTTGGCGATCCTGAGCAGTGTATTGAGCGCATTCGGCACATCAAAGCCTCGGGCATCACCAACGTGAGCCTGTTGGCCGACTTTGGCGGTCTGCCCCGGCAGCAGATCCTGGCTTCGCTGGATCGCTTCGGCAAATACGTTCTGCCGCACATATGAGGAGGCCAGTATGAAAATCCAACACACAAAAGGCACCGTTCCCAAGCAGGCCCATGTCGCCATTCCCGAGGGGCTGTACGAAGAGGAGCACGGCCGGCAGGGCTTCTTTGGTCCGGCCAGCCAGTTCTACCACACCCATCCGCCAACCGACTGGAAGCGGATTGAGGGGCCGCTGCGGCCGCGGGCCTTTCACGCCTACGACCTGGCGCCGACCGACCGCGACGATCCGCACGGCGAGCCGTGCCAGGTGTTGTACAACGACGACGTGAGCCTGTCCGTCTCGCAGCGCTCGGAGCCGATGCCACACTGTTTTCGCAATGGCGACGGCGACGAGGTCCACTTCATTCATAAGGGCCGAGGCGTGTTGCAGAGCGATTTCGGGCCGCTGGCGTATGTCGAGGGCGACTATCTGGTGATCCCCAAAGGTACGAGCTACCGCCTGGTGCCGGACAGCCGCGACAACTTCTCGCTGATCATCGAGTCGCGCGGTCCGATCAGCTTCCCCGACCGGGCCGGCGTCGGCCATTACGCGCCGTTTGACTATGACGTGATCGAAGTGCCCGAGCCCGGGCCGGTGACCGAGCAGCGCGACGAGTGGGAGCTGCGGGTCAAACGGCGCGGCGCCTACACGTCCATCTTCTACGATTTTTGTCCGCTCGACGTGGTTGGCTGGAAGGGCAGCCACTCGGTGTTCAAGCTGAACGTCAAGGACTTCCGGCCGCTGATGAGCGAGGGCGTGCATCTGCCGCCCAGCGCCCACGGGACGTTTGAAGCCGCGGGCTTCGTGATCTGTACCTTTGCCCCGCGTCCGCTTGAGGGCGACCCGCGCGCCCTGCGGGTGCCCTGGTACCACCGCAATATCGACTACGACGAGGTGTTTTTCGTTCACAGCGGCGAGTTCACCCTGAGCCGCAAGAGCGGCACCACGCCCTACGGGGTGATTTCGCTGAATCCCCAGGGGCTCCACCACGGACCACAGCCCGGGGTGTGGGAGAACAGTGTCAAGAACTGGAAAAAGGACGCCCGGCTGGAGTTTGTCGCCATCAATCTGGATACCGAACAACCGCTCCAGATGACGTCGGCGGCCTACGAGGTCGAGATCGCCGGCTATGCCGACCTGTGGGCCAAGAAATAGTTTGTGCGGAAGGTCTCATATGCAGCTGTTGGGTCTGAGGGCACGAGGCTGAATCTGTCATGGCCACACTCGACCAGCCAGGCTTGACGAAGCGTTATGATGCCGTCAGCCAGGAAAAGGCTGGCGGCGTCACCTACACGCCCCCAATTATTGCCGATTTTATTGCCCGGCAGATTGTCCAAACCGCCGGAACGCTGCCTGCCGCCCGACCCTTGCGCGTCCTTGACCCCGCTGTCGGCCACGGACAGCTGCTCGTCAGCCTGCTCGAATGCTTGGCCGAACAGCCAAACCTGATGATCGAAGCCTCAGGTTTTGAGACCAACTCCGAGGCACTTGACTCCGCCAGGATAAGAATCAAGCGGCAATTCCCCGAGGTGTCGCTGCATTTCGAGCCGGCAAACTTTTTGGATTTTGTTCTTGAACAGTCTGGCGACGGCGGTAATGGCAATCTGTTCTGCCCCACAGCCCCGGAGGCGTACGATCTGATTATTGCCAATCCTCCCTACGTTCGTACCCAGGTCATGGGGGCTAGGCGGGCGCGGCTCTTGTCTCGACGGTTCGGACTATCCGGTCGCGTGGATCTCTACTACGCCTTTATGCTCGGAATCTCTCAGGTGCTCGCACCCAAGGGCCTAGCCGGGATCGTTGTTTCCAACCGTTTTATGACGACGAAGTCCGGCGCTGCCGTGCGGCGGGCTCTTCTCCAACGCTTCCATATCTCCCATATCTGGGATTTGGGAGACACGAAGCTGTTTGATGCTGCTGTTCTGCCCGCTGTGTTGGTTGTCGAAGGAACCCATCGTTGTCAGGCGGTTCCTCCAGCATTCACATCGATCTACCAGACCTCTGCTCCGGCGCGCGAACGGGTGACCGACCCGATGAGCGCTCTGGACAGGGAAGGCGTCATTGAACTCGCCGATGGACGACACTTTCATGTGCAACATGGCCGGCTGGACACCAATGGCGCCGCTGACGGCGTCTGGCGTATGACCACACAGGCCATTGACACTTGGCTGGCTACGGTCGAGGCGCAGACGTGGGGCACGTTCCGGGATATTGGAAAAATCCGGGTTGGCGTCAAGACCTGCGCCGACAAAGTGTTCATCCGTAAAGACTGGCAGGACATGTCCGAGGCCGAGCGGCCGGAGCTGCTCAAACCTCTCACTACCCACCACCGAGCACGTCGTTTCAAGCCCCTCACTCTCGACCGGCAAGATCGTATCCTCTACCCGCACGAGGTCGTGCAAGGCCGCCGTCAGGCCGTAGTGCTGGCAAAGTATCCCCGCAGCCAAGCCTACCTTGAGACTCATCGGCCCACCCTTGAAGGGCGTCAATACCTCATCGAGGCGGGGCGTGAATGGTATGAAGTCTGGGTTCCCCAGGACCCAGAGGTTTGGGCTGCCCCCAAGCTGGTGTTCCGCGATATTGCCCAAGAGCCCACATTCTGGATTGACCAGGAAGGTTCTGTGGTCAATGGTGACTGCTATTGGCTCACCTGCCAGGACTCTGTGCCCACAGACCTGCTCTGGCTAGCCGCCGCCGTCGGCAACTCCACGTTCATCGAACACTTCTACGATCATCGTTTCCACAATAAGCTGTACGCTGGACGCCGCCGCTTCATCACCCAGTATGTTGAACGCTTTCCCCTGCCCGACCCGTATAGCGAACCCGGTCGCGCCATTGTGGCGAAAGCCAAGCACATATACCGGTGTATCCCTTCTCCTGAAGCCCATGGCCTCCAAAAGGAGCTGGACGCCATGGTCTGGGAAACGTTCGGTTTACGCCTCGAAAAAGTCAGTCGGTAGGGGAACCTGAAGTTTCCTGTTCAGGACCTTGCCCTGAAACTGGGGGAAGCGGGTGAAAAACCTCTCGCCAGTGGAGAGGAACAGGTGCGTCAGCGTCACGTATTTTCCGTCGCTATGCGCAGAGAACAACGCATAGCGCACATCGCAATAGCGAATCTGCCGGCCCTCAATGTGTGGGATATCGAGAGCTTGTGTGTTATCGGGGCGCACCAAGCCGAGGTCGATTGTTGGTGAAGTTTGCAGCTTCACCTCAAGAAGCTGGTGGCACACGTCCGGAAACTGCCCGTCGTCCCGATAGTCGGTGTAGCCGAGACACTGGCACACCAGCCGGTGTAAAGCCGCGCCGCGATTCCGCTCCTGGTCGGAACCAGCATCTATGAAGCCCTCTCCGACAAGAGATTTCAGCCGCTCAAAAATCTCGCCAATCGGCAAGAGCTGGCCTGCCTGAGGCTGGTCAGTAGGACCGGCACCGGACCCCGGATCGACGCCAGGCTGGACGATAAACTGGAGCAGCTCCGTGTCTTCGGTGGTGACGAGTTCTGCGTTTTGCGTGCCTGGGATCAGCCGCGCCTGGTACTTTCGGGTCAGCCTACCCGTCGTGTCCAGTCGCGCCAGCGTGGTGCCGGTGGCGACTTTTACTCTCGTGATGACGTCTCCCGGCCCAACTCGAACGATGACATACCGGCGTGTGGGAGCAAGCTCCTCGTTCCAGACTTGCAGATTGTCGGATTTCTGAACGTAGGTGTCAAAACGCTGTCCCGGAAAGCGCGGCCGAGTTCTTTTGAAGCGGGGTGGCACCGGATAGCCGAGTGCCAGGCAGATGTATTCTTTCACCACCTTTGAGCGAGTGCGTAATGGCAGCCCGGCAAGGGAGATGGCCTTCAACGCCCGGTTGAGAATTTCTTCCAAGGCTGGTGTTGGAATCCAGAGCTGCGGGTGACCAATCTCAATAGAATCATAGATTGACAGGCCGCTCTGCCGGATTGCTGCGACGTACTGCTCCAGGCGGACACTGTTCGTTGCCATCCTTCAACGCTCCCTTGGTCAAGAGTCTGGGGATACTCACACCAAGGGCAGCGGCGAAGGTCTCTAATGTGCTGAGCGTAACATTCCGCTCGCCTCTCTCCACCGAACCCACATAAGTCCGGTGCAGGTCGCACATGGCCGCAAGGTCTTCCTGCGAGATACCTCTCGTTCTCCTGTAGGTCCGGCTATTATCCGCAAAGATCTGCCGTAATTCGCGGCTCGGTTTTCTCAATCGTCTGCTTCCCATCTGCCCCTGGTCCAGTACGGTATTAAGGGGATCAAGCTCTGAGGATGCTGCCTATGAGTCTACAGACTACAAGTAGCAACCCGACTGTGAACGATGGGACGTGGCGGGACAGACGTATTGGAAATCAGTCGCGTTGAGCGGGTTCTGACGTTCAGAAGGCGTACGATGTCCGCACGTAGTAGAAGCCGCCGTTGTAGCCGTACGGTGAGACGACCGGGTATTTCATGCCGTGGCGGCCGGCATACTTGTTTCTGGTCGGATAGGTGTCGAGCAGGTTCTGGGCGCCAAACGCCAGGGTCACGCCGCCGAGCGTGCCGCTGAAGAAGGTATATGACGCTTCCAGGTCGAGCAGGGCGCGGGCGTGAGCGTGGACGGGGTTTGTGGCTCTGAAGATCGGGAAATCCTTGAAATCGTCATGGTAGTGGAGCCGGGTGAGCAGCCGCCACGGTCCCCAGCTATGGTCTGCGCTCAGCGTGAAGCGGAACTCCGGGGAGGTGTTCTCAATCTGGGCGGCCCGCAGGTCATTGGTGATTCTGGGGTTGCGCTTATCGACCTCGGTGGTGTTCCAGTTGCCGGCAAAGGTGAACAGGGTCGAGCCGGCCCGGCCGCCGAACCACTCCAGGGGATAGGTCGCCACGACATCCAGCCCCTGGGTCGTGGTGCTGAAGTCGTTGTTGAAGTAGCTGACTTGGCCGCCCACAATGTCGATGCCGACGGCGGCCAAGGCGGCTCTGTCGGCCTCGGTGAGGAGGAAATTCTGGCTCAGCATAATCCGCCGGCGGACCTCCATGTTGTAGTAGTCGGCGGTGACGGACAGGTCGCCGAGCGTGATGACCGCGCCGACGCTGAAGCTGGTTGAGTGTTCGGGGCCGAGCGGCTTGCCGCCCTTCTGTTGGGCAATCGGATCGTTGCCCGACAGCACGTAGGTCAGGTTCAGCTCGCCGGTTTCGGCGTTGAGGCTTGAGGTGATGTTCCGATAGTTGGCCTGCCCGACGGTTGGCGCCCGAAAGTTGGTCCCGATGGAGCCGCGCAGCGCGACCTCCCCCCATCCCCCCCCTGTGAGGATGGGGGGGGACCAGCGGCCGGCCAGCTTGCCATTGAGCGATTCACCGACGCCGGCATGGTGCTCAAACCGACCTGCGGCGGTGAGCAACACATCGGCCACGACATCGGCCTCCAGGTCGAGATAGGCGCCAAAACTGTCCCGGCTGGCCTCGGTCGCCTCCTCGGGCGAGGTGCCTGGGTAGCCGGAGACCGCGACCGCCAGGCCCTGCCGGGCCAGTACCTCGTCACGGAAATAGGAGTTCGGCTCCCCGGTTCCGCTCTCAAAGGTTTCTTCACGGTACTCCAGGCCGACGGCGACGTTCAGCGGAGAGGCGAACAGGCCGAGATCGAACGGACGGGACAGGTCCAGGTTGAAGATTTTGTCCCGCTCCTCGTACCTGCGGGTTCGGTACCGGGTCGGAATCGCGGCCCTGAAGCGGATCAGATTCGGATTCACGCTGTTCCTGAGGTGGGTGTCCATGCGGTTCTGACCGAAGCCGGCGCTCAGGTCGTAGCGCCAGCCGTCCAGCAAAAGAGTAAACGTGTCCGCCAATATATCAAAGGTGTTGACACGTTTACTCTTCAGAGCGTGGGTGCTGCGCAGCTCCCCCCGCAGGCCGAAGACGAGGCTCCAGTCGTTGACCACGCCCCGGAAGCGGGGGGTGAAGCCGCCCGGGAATGCCTGGGCCAGGGCGTAGCAGTTGTCCCGGCCCATCAGCGGGGCCAGGGCGGCCGGGCCCTGCTCAACATAATCGCCGGCCGTGATCGTCGGGCAGTTGGCGGACCGCCCATCCGCAGACAGGTCGGCGACCAGCAGTTCATCGCCCTGGGCGAACACGCCGGGAAAACTGGCCGGATTGCGCCAGTAGAAGGTGTCTTCAATCTCGCGCTCGGCGTAGTTGCCGAAGGCGTACAGTTGGTGGTCGGTGCCGAGGTCGAGGCCGAGGTTGCCGAAGAATTTATAGTCGTAGGTCACGTCCGGCGCGCCCCAGGGCTGGGCTGCGGATCTGCGGATAAAGGCGTTGCCGTTCTCAATCATGCGCCGGGCGTCGTCGCGCTGCACGCTGCGGTTGGTCGAATCGGCGTTGGTGAACTCGAAGCTGAGGTTGGCGAACCCGGCCTCGGTCAGCGGCAGGCCGATGTTGGCCGCGACATTCAGCCGGTCGCCGTCGCCGTGGTAGTACTGGCCCAGGTTGGTCTCCAGGCTGCCGCCCTCGGGCGCGTCGCGCAGGACGAAGTTCAGCACCCCGGCCACCGCGTCGGACCCATACTGGGCGCCGGCTCCGTCGCGCAGGACTTCCACCCGCTTGAGGGCGATGGACGGGATGGAGGCGATATCCGTCCCGTGTGAACCGCTGGCCAAGCCGTAGCTCCAGCGGGTAATCGCCGAGGAGCGGTGGCGGCGTTTGCCGTTGACCAGGACCAGGGTCGAGTCCGGCGGCAGGCCGCGCAGCTTGGCCGGGCGGACCAGGGCGGCCTCAACACCGATGCCGTACTGAAAGACCTTGTAGGACGGGACGGTCGCCGACAGCAGGTCGTTCATGTCCGTGGTGCCGTAGGACTTGAGACTGTCGCCGTCAATGACATCCACCGGCACGGGCGAATCCGCAGCCGAGCGGCCCGCCGACCGGGAGCCAACCACCCGGATTTCTTCGAGGCCGACAATCCTGTCTGGCTGATCGGTCTGCTGCGCCCCGGCCGGGGCTGAGATCAGCCAGACCAGCAGCGGCGCCAGCAGACGCCCGAATTTTCTCATACACTCCTCTCGCCTGTGCAGCGTGTCGTGGATGCGGGCGTCAGAAAGAGTAAATGTGTCAACAGCTGATATTTATTGGAGGACACGTTTACTCTTTGCTTCAGAAGGAATACGACGCCCTGAAGTAGTAAAAGCCGCCGTTGTAGCCATACGGCGAGGCGACCGGGTACTTCTGGCCGGCATCATAGGCATTGCGATGCAGCCGTCCGACCTTGGTCGGATAGGTGCCGAGCAGGTTGTCCGCACCGACCGCCACCGTCATCCCGAAGGCGAACGTGTACGACGCTTCCAGGTCGAGTAAGGCCCGGGCCTTGGGGCGGAGGGAGGGGCTGATGAAATAATCCTGGTACGGCTCGGTGAATTGGTCGTAGTAGTGCAGCCGGGCGAGGAGCCGCCACGGGCCCCAGGTGTGGTCCGCCATCAGCGAGAAGCGGAACTCCGGCTCGATCTCTTCAACCTGGACTTTGCGCACCGAGTCGATGACCTGCGCGTCAATCGAATCCAGATTGAGTTTGGTGTCGTTCCAGTTGCCGGCGAAGGTCAACAGGGTCGTGCCGATGCGGTCGCTGAACAGATCCAGGGGGTAGGTCGCCACCAGATCGATGCCCTGGGTGTAGGTCTCGAACGCGTTGGCAAAGAACTTGACGGTCGTCACGCCCCGATTGTCAACGCCCCGAGCCGCCAGGGCGGCGATATCGTGAGCGGTGATGGTCTGGGGGGCGGTCAGCCCAATCCGGTTTCTGACTTCTATGTTGTAGTAGTCCAGGGTGACGGACAGATCACCAAGGGTGAGTATCGTGCCGATGGAAAAAGAGAAGGAGGTCTCGGGCGTGAGCGGCTTGGCCCCCTTTTGTTGGGCAATCGGGTCGCTGGCCGGCAGCGTGGGCTGCTCGGTCAGGATACCGTGCTCGTCAAGGCCGAAGGTCGTATCCCGGTAGATGACCTGGCCCACGGTCGGGGCGCGAAAGCCGG
>JAAXHF010000603.1 GCA_012271025.1 Deltaproteobacteria bacterium
TAGAGCAAATAACGATGCTGTGTAGCCCTTCGTTTGCCCGATGACATCGCGCAGCGCCTGCACCAGTTGGCCGTGCGCACCGGGCGGACCAAGACCTTCTACATGATTGAGGCCGTCCGGGAACACTTGGCCGACCTTGAGGACCTGTACCTGGCCGAGCAACGGCTGCTTGACCTCCGGGCCGGAAAGTCGCAGACTGTGCCGCTCGCAGCTATGCTGGACGACAAGGAGCCGCACGTCCGGGGAACAAAAAAGTGTAAGCCCCACGGGGGATGAATCCAAGGGACTTTCTAAACCAACCTGGGTGGGACCAGGACGCTGAGCCCCGCTCGGAGGCGGGAGGCATTGATAAGGAGCAAGCTGCCATGCTGACTTGGAGAGGCGTGCTGAGTCTGGTGCTGGCCGTGAGTGTGCTGGTCACACCCGCGGCCGCGAGTAGCGTCTCCGTCCAGGCGGGGTCTGCACGCGACGGATCGGGGCGGGTGTGGGTCCGGGTCATCAACGGGAGTCCGCTCCCGCTGAGCTATGGGCTGTTGGCCTTCCGGCTAGAGCACAGCACCTGGTATGCCTGGAAACCCGGCTGGCGCGGGCAGCCGTCGTCGTATGCCGATGGCGTCTTCGCGGTTGCCCGAGATCTGTCTCCAGGCGCGACCATTGAGGAGACCCTGCCCCGTTCCCAGCAGCCGCTCCCGCCGGACACCTACCGGGTCTGCTTTCGGTTCTTCGTGGAACACCCAGACGATGGCCCGCAGGTCGTCTGTTCCCCAGCGTTCCATCATGCCGGTGTGCAGGATGAGCCCCGCTAAGCCGGAGCATCTGCATCGGTATCTGGACGAGCAAGCCTTTCGATTCAATGAGCAGGGCAGCAAGGCCCCAGACCGCTTCGACCATCCTCGTCGGGCCCATATGTGCACCCAGGGCTCGAACTCGACACTATAGAGCAACATGAGCCAGTACTCCACAGGTCCGAACGCTGGAAATCAGGCCCGACCTCTGCCATACTGACTTCATGCCATGGAGCGAGCCAAAAAAGCGCCTTGTTGTCTGGGTATCCTGCGCATCAATGAGACGCCGTTGCCATACGGCCGGTTTTCACAACCTATACAACCCCATTAAAATCGTCTAAGTCGCTGAAATCATTCGGATCGATTTCGAGGGGGGGGGGGAGGAATGATGAAGGTACGGCAATGGCGATACGGACTTGTGGGGGCTTTCGTGCTTTTCCTGGGTTCACTGCCAGCCGGAGCGCAGGAGGCTGACCAGGCAGAAAGGGTCGTCGGCCTTGAAGAAATCCGGGTGGTCGGCTCCCGGCTGCCCGGCCGCTCGGCTGCGGATTCGCCCGTGCCGGTGGATATCATTGACGGCGACAGTTTTCAGAATTACGGCGTGCGCGACCTCAACAACCTGCTGGCCGCGACCATCCCCTCCTACAACGTCACCCAACACGCCATCGGAGATGCCAACACCCTGGTCCGCCCGGCCAAGCTGCGCGGCCTGCCGCCCGACTCGACTCTGGTGCTGATCAACGGCAAACGCCGCCACCGTTCCTCGGCGATCAGCATCTTCACCTTTGGCCAGGCCCAGGGGGCGCACGGCGCCGACATTCGTTCGATCCCGGCCATCGCCCTCAAACGCGTCGAGGTGTTGCGTGACGGGGCGGGCGCCCAGTACGGCTCGGACGCGGTAGCCGGGGTGATGAACTTCGTGCTGCGTGATGCGCCCGAGGGCGGCACGCTCGAAGCCCGCTGGGGGTAATACTACCAGGGCGACGGCGACTCGGTGAGCACGGCGGCCAACATCGGGCTGCCGCTGACCGACGCCGGTTTCGCCAATTTCAGCTTCGAGTTCGTCAACTCCGACTCAACCGACCGCAGCTATGCGCTCGACTCGGAGCAGGCACTGAGAGGCGCGGGTCTGCCCGTCAAATCCCCGGCGATGGTCTGGGGAGCGGCCGACGTGCCGTACGATTACAAATTCTTCGGCAACCTCGGCCTCGACCTCGGCGACCACCACCACGCCTACGCCTTCGGTAACTGGGCCGAACGTGAGATCCTGGACTCGTGGTATTTCCGCTCCCCAACTGCCCAGTATGGGTCTCCGGCCTCGATAGGCGGGGTCTATGAAGATAGTGGCAACGTGCTGGTCGCCGACCTGTCGCCTGACGGACGCTCCGGCAACTGTCCAAGCATCCCGCGTGGCGAGTTTGCGCAAGACGGCATGGCCGCGCTGGCCGCGCTGCAGGGCAACCCGCACTGCTACGCGCTGGCCCAGAATTTGCCGGGCGGCTTCACCCCGCGGATGCGCGGCAATGTGGAAGACTGGAGTATCGCCTTCGGCCTGCGCGGGACACTGCGCAGCGCCTCCCTGCTGCTCGACGGCTGGAACTACGACATGAGCGCCGTGTTCGGCCAGCACCGCACGACCTACTTCATCTGGAACACCGTCAACCCGCAACTCCTGCGCCTCAGAGAGGAGATGCCGACGGAATACCTGGGGCGCGCCTACGAGGAGCGGGACAAGACCTTCAACCTCGACCTGTCCCGGCGGTTCGATACCGGCCTCTTCTACTCTCCGCTGAACGTGGCCTTCGGGCTGGAGTACCGCGAGGAAGAGTACGAGATCGAATCCGGCGAGAAAAACGGCTGGTGCATCGACGACCAGGGAGAATGCGACGGACAGGCCAAGGAGCATGGTCTTGCGGCCCAGGGGTTCGACATCGGCGGCCAAGCCTATCCCGGCATTCGGCCGGAGAATGCCGTGGAGGCCAACCGGGACAGCTTTGGTGCGTATCTCGACCTGGAGGCCGATGTCATTGAAAGCGTCCTGCTCACCGCCGCCGGCCGCTTCGAGCACCATGAAGGCGTCGGCGAGTCTCTGGACGGCAAGCTGGCCGGCCGTTGGGACGTGATCGCGGACTACCTGGCGCTGCGCGGCTCGCTGGGCACCGGCTTTCGCGCCCCGACCGT
>JAAXHF010000192.1 GCA_012271025.1 Deltaproteobacteria bacterium
CTGTTCGAGGCCACGCTGTACTCGACCCGCCTCGGCGCGCTTGAAGCCGAGAAGGCGGCGGGCAAATACGCCCGCCGCGCCGACCGGCTCATCGCCATGAAGACGAACATCGCCCAGCCGACCTCCGCGATCCTGGTGCTCAACACGATTGCCAACACGGCCGGCGCAACCCTGTGCGGGATGTACGCCGCCCAGCTGCTGGGCGCAGGCTGGGTCCCGGCGTTTTCCGCCGGTCTGACCCTCGCCATTCTGTTTGTGGGCGAGATTCTGCCCAAGACCTATGGGGCCACCCACTGGCGCAGCATCTGGCGGCTGATCGTCTGGCCGCTGGCGCTGATGCAGCGCGGTCTGTCCCCGATCATCCGGGTCACCCAGGCGTTTGCCAACTTCTTCACCGGCAGCCTCGGCGCGCCCGCCGTCACCGAGGATGAGATCCGGGCCTATATTCATCTGGGGCGACAGGAAGGCGAGCTGTCCGCCTCGGAACAACGGCTCCTCAACGCGGTGTTTCATTTTGACGATATGCTGGCGCGTCAGGTGATGGTCGCCCGCCAGGAGGTCGTGTTCTTCGATGTCCACTGGTCGCTCGAAAAATGTCTGGCCGTGGCCAGGGAAACGCGCCATACCCGCTTCCCGCTGTGCGTCGGGTCTCTGGACGAGGTGCTGGGGCTGGTCCATGTCAAAGACTTGCTGGGCATCACCGACGGCCAGGACGATGTGCTCAGGTCGGTCGCCCGGCCTCTGCGCCACATCCCCGAGACTCTGCCGCTCAGTCGGCTGCTGCGGGAGATGCAACACACCCACCAGCACATGGCCCTGGTCGACGACGAGTACGGGTCGGTCGTCGGCGTCATTACCATGGAGAATGTCGTTGAGCAGATTGTCGGCGCGGTGCAGGACGAGTTCGACAGCGAGCCGCCGGACATCGTGCCGCACGAGCCCGGCGTCTTCACCGTGCGCGGCCAGCTGCCGGTCGAGCGGGTGAACCGCGAGCTGGGCCTTGACCTGTATGCACCCGACGTAGACACGCTGTCGGGGCTGCTGGTCAGCCGCCTGAACCGCTTGCTCAAGGTCGGCGATCAGGTCCGGCTGCGGGGCGCGGTCGCCGAGGTCGTCGAGGAGCAGGGCGGCCGGGCCACCCAGGTCCGCCTTCGCATTGCCGAGAACGATGCGGGCGAGGAGTCCGCTTCTGAACAGAGCGAATCCTGACAGCCGTGTTGTCGCCGTGCTGTGAAGCGCCGTGGGCTCGGCTTGGATAGACAGCCTGATGGGGTGGCAAGCCGCCCCAGGCGGAGCGGTGACCTTCTATTGATTGCAATGCAATCATCGAATAAGGTAGACGTCGGCAGATAGAGGTATGGCTATGGCAAGCATCACGATTCGCAATCTCGACAACGACGTAAAGACCCGGCTGCGCATCCGAGCAGCGGCGCATGGCCGGTCGATGGAAGAGGAAGCGCGCCTGATCCTGCGCGAGGCTGTCGAACGGCAAGTCGGCCCCACCAACCTCGCCCGCGCCATTCGCGCCCGCTTTGCGCCCTTCGGCGGTGTGGAACTGGAACTCCCGCCACGCCCGCCCATGCGCGAGCCGCCCCGATTCGAGTGAGGTCGCGTCGATGATCGTGCTGGATACCAATGTGGTGTCCGAGCTGATGCGCCCGTCACCCAGCCTGACCGTTGAGCAGTGGGTGGCCACCCGTCCGGCGGCCAGTCTGTTTTTCTCGGCCGTGGGGGAGGCGGAGTTACGCTACGGCGTGGCGATCCTGGCTGCCGGGCGGCGTCGCGACTCCCTCGCCTCGGCCATTGAGGAGATGCTGCGGAACGATTTTGCCGGACGGGTACTACCCTTCGACAGCGCCGCAGCGCGAGCGTATGCGGAGATTGCAGCCCGCCGTCGTGCTGTCGGCCGACCGGTTGCGCAGATCGACGGTCTGATCGCCGCGATTGCCCGCTCTCGCGGCATGGCGCTGGCGACCCGGAATGTCCGCGATTTCGAGGAGATGGGGATCGACCTGCTTGACCCCTGGGCAGCTGCCTGACCGGTACGGCCACGGGCGCCGGCCACTCGATTCACAGCCACGCCATCCGTCAGGAGTATGCCGAAAAAGACCCGGAGAGAAAGATGGTGCTGATGTCGCCGCGCCTATCGGGAAACGCGCTGGCATCATCTGACCGGCAGGGTCAGGGTCGGCCCCCGGGATGTGGTCTGGCCGGCTTGCAGGTCAAACAGCTGGCGCAGCAGCATGAAGGTCGATTTGGATTCCAGGTCGGTGTCTTCAATATAAAACCAATGGCCACGGTAGTAGGTGGCGATGTAGGCGTTATCGGGCCGCTCGGCCCCGGTCTTGATTTTGAACCGGCGGCCGGCGGGCGTCTGTGTCCAGTCAAAGACATCGCCGGTTTTCGCCGTGGTGACGGTCACCAGCCCGCCGGACTGATGTTGCTCCGGCGCCTCCACCGTCTGGGACAGATAGTACAGCAGGCCGGAGATGGAGCGGGGGCGGACCGCCCACTGTTTCTCTGTCACCGCCAGGAAATCCGTGCTCAGTTCAAAGTCCTTGACCTCCCGGTCGAGCTGGAGCAGCTCGTAGACGCGGTCGATGTCCGCCTGGTAGGCCGCATCATCCGCAACCAGCCGCACGGTGATCCCGGGCGCGTCCTGGCCTTGTGTGGTGCCGATTTCGATGAGCTGTCGCCGCTGTAACCTGGACAGCGCGTCAAGGAGCAGGTTGAACCGGTCATAGTCCGGCTCCAGTTGCGGGGTTGGTCCGGAGGCGTTGGGCGCGTTGTACAGGTTGTTGATCCGCTCAAAACACAGGCCGAACACCCGGTCGATCTTCCACCCCGACTGGGTCAGGACCAGAATGGCTTCGAGCTGGAGGGGGCTGAGCAGGCTTTTGAGCAGGTCTTCGCCCTGGAGCGGGGTGTAGGAGATGGTCGGGTTATCGGCATAGCCGATCCCTGCGCCGGGCCTCAGCGCATCCTGGCTGCCGAAATTCAGCGTGCCGTCCACCCCGGCACTGGCCTGCAGGGACAGACTCGTGGTGACGCTGCCGATCTCCAGAAAAAACGTGACATCCCGATAGCGCATCCGCACCAGATTCTGGAGCATCTGCTCATTGATGGACGCGATAATGGCTTCGTTGTACGCAGGGTGGGTGCGCTCAATAGCCCGTGGCCCGAAGGTCGCCAGACAGCCGGACGCCAGGGCGGTCAGCGCCGTTATCAGGAACAGGGCAGGGAGCCGGTGGAGCGGAAGCGGTGGCGATGACACGTGACGCATGAACCTCCGGGGGAATGGCATGAAAGGGTCATCATAGACGGCACCCCCCTGTCAAGTTCGTGTCGTCCCGCTTTTCCGCTCTCGACAATCAGTCCTCCGGGAGCTTTGTCACCAGCACCGGACACGGCGCATGGCGGATCACCCGTTCGGCAACGCTGCCGATGAACACGTGGGAGAGCCCGGTCCGCCCGTGCGAGCCCATCACAATCAGGTCGGCTTGTTGCGTTGCCGCCTCATCGCAAATCGCCTGAAACGGCACGCCGCGTCGGACGTGGCTGCCGAGGAGCACCGACGAACTCTCGGCCTTCGTACTCAGAATCGTTTCGAGGTGCTTTTGGGCAGCGGCAAGCTGGGCCTGTTCAACATGCTCATACACGTCGCCAGCGATATCGACGACCGGCGGCAAGATATGAATGACATGCAGCAGCTCAAGCCTGGCCTGCCACTTCTCGGCCAAGCCGATTGCCCAGTCCAGGGCATGTTCAGAATGCGGAGAGAAATCGTACGGAACCAGAATCTTTTGTATCGGCATAGCGCTTTCCTCCCTCCGAGCCGTTTGCGTTTCCCGATCATCGTGAGGCCGGACCCGCCCCCGGTCTGAGCGGCCGCACCGATACGCGTCCGGCCCGTATCGCCACGCCCCGGCCGGCGGTCCGAACGGAGACGGGCTGAAGTTCGAGGGCGGAGATTTCGGGGCATTCTTCGATCAACCACGACACGCGCAGCAACAGATCTTCGAGCGCGGTCAGGTCGGCCGCCGCATGTTTGCCCTGGAGCAGGGGAAAGCCGCGAATGGAACGCACCAAGTCCTGGGCATCGGTCCGGCTCAGGGGGGTGATACAGAACGCGCGGTCGTGCAACACTTCCGCCACAGCTCCGCTCAGGCCAAACCCGATCAGCGGCCCAAAGCTGGGATCTTCCGCCATCCGCACGATGACGCTTGTCTCGTCCGCCTCCTCGTCCACCTTTTGGGCAACCTCGGAGAGGGACAGGCCGGCGGCCGCCAGCAGCGCCCGGCTTGCCGTGTGGTCGAGCGCTGCCGGGCCGCGACCGTCCAGGGCTGTTTCAATCACCCGGCGCGCGGCCTGTGCGTCCACCTTATCCAGCTCGGCCACCTCTCCCGGCGGTCGGCTCAGCCAGGCGGCATATCTGGCCGCGTGGGCCAGGGCGCGGGCGGCTGCTTCGGGAAAACGAAACACGGGCAGATCGGTGGTGAGGCCCGCGTGTCCGCTGGCCGGCCTGTCCTGGTGTAACACACACAGGAGCACCGGCTTTGGTCGGTCCGTCCGCGCCTCGGCCTCAGACACGGTCTGACTCAGCGCCTCCGCTACTTCCCGCTGGCCGGTGCCCATCGGCACATGCACGACAATCACGGCGTCGATAGCGGGATCGTCCAGGACGCGCTGAACGGCCGTCGCATACTGCTTGGGCTGGGCTTCGAGCCCCAGATTCAGCGGATTGTCCAGCCCGACGCCGCGTGGCAGCAGGCTGCGACAGGCTGCGAGCGTGGTCGGGCTCAGGCGGGGAAACGCAAGGCCGTGAGCCTCCCCGGCGTCCACGCACAGGCCGGCCAGACCGGCGGTGTTGGTGACGACCGCCACCCGATTGCCGGCCGGCAGCGGTTGGCGGGTCAGCAGCGTGGCAATCTCAAAACTCTCTTCCAGGCTCTCGGCCCGAATGATACCGGCCTGGCGGAACAGGGCTTCGGTGACATACGCGCCGGCGTCCGTCTGCGGTATCCCGGTTGCGGTCCGGCCGCTCTTGATTGCCACGACGGGTTTGCGCCGGGCCGCCCGGCGGGCGATGCGGGCAAACTTGCGCGGATTGCCGAAGGATTCGAGGTACACCAGAATCAGGTCGGTCGACGGGTCTTCTTCCCAGTACTGGAGCAGGTCATTGCCGGACACGTCGGCTTTGTCGCCGACATTGACGAACATGGAGATGCCGAGGTCTGCGGCCTGGAGGTAGTCGAGGGCGGCCACTCCCAGCGCTCCGCTCTGGGTCAGGACGGCAATCCGCCCGGGCTGAACCGGATCGGGCAGGACGGTGGCGTTGAGACTGATGTCCGCAGCGGTATTGAGTAGCCCGATGCAGTTGGGGCCGACCATCCGCATGCCGTGCGCCCGCACCTTGCCGAGCAGCGTGTTGCGGCGCTGTTCAGCCTCGGCGCCGGTCTCTTCGAAGCCGGCAGACAGGACCAGGACGACCCGCACGCGGGCGGCCGCGCAGGCGTCAATCTCGGCCGGCAGCTGCTCGGCCGGGACGGCCAGAATCGCCAGCTCAACCTCGTCGGGAATCTCGGCGATAGACGGAAAGGCACGGACCGCAGCAATCGACCGGGCGTGGGGATGAACGGGATACACCGGACCGCGAAAGCCGCCCCGGATGAGCTGTTCGAAGACGCGGCGGCCGAGCCCGTGCTGGTCGATCCCGACCACGGCGATGGATTGTGGCCGGAAAAAAGGATCGAGTGAGGCTGCGGTGGCGATTTTCTCGCGGGCCTCGGCCTGGGCCAGCGCCTTCTCGCTGGGGGTGGCCGGCAGCTCGACCTGCATCACCCCTTCGTCCCAGGCGATGTGCGGCTCAAAGCCGCTTTTGCGGAACACCTCAAGCATCGGCCTGTTCTCGGGCCGCACGGTGGCCACAATGGTCAGAATGCGCTGCTGCTTGGCGTAGGCGGCCAGGCGTTCCAGCAGGACCGTGCCGAGCCCGCGGCCATGGTAGGCGTCATCGACAAAGAAGGCGACCTCGGCCGTGTCCCAGCGCGGCAGACGGACATAGTTGCCGATGGCCAGGATGTGCTCTGCGGCGCCCTCGCCACGGGTCACCACATAGGTCATGCGGGCGACGCCGTCGATGTCGAGCATGCGGTCGATCTCGCGGCGGTTGACCCGGGTGGAGGCGGTAAAGAAACGCAGCCACACCGACTCCAGCGAGGCGCGTGCAAACAGCGCTTCGAGCTTTTCGACATCGTCCGCCCGGCCCGGACGCAGGTTGGCTGTTGTGCCATCACGCAGGATGATCTGCTCCGGCGGCGGAAGCATTGGCGGCTGTGATGTGTCAGGCATGGGATTTTCTCACTTGACTTCGAGAATGCTGACTGCGCCACCGGGAAAGATTGACTGAGACTTGCCTCAGACGCTTTCCCGGGGGGCACGGTTCCCGCTTTCTGGATCAACCGTGACGGCCGAGAGCCTTAGCTGGCCTGGACTGCGATACGGTGAGGTTTGGCGCTCTCGGCCTTGGGCAGTTCGAGTTCCAACACCCCGTCGGTCAGCTGGGCGTGGATGTTGCCGGTATCAATCGCGTTCGACAGGTTGAAGCGCCGCTGATAGTTGCCCACCCGGTACTCGGTGTAGACCGGGCTCAGGTCCTGATAGTCATCGAGGGCCACCTGGCCCTCAATCGACAGCACGTTGTTGTTCACGTTGATCTCAATCGAGTCCTCGCGCACGCCGGGCAGGTCGGCGCGCAGCCACAGCCCGTGGTCGGTCTCGAAAATATCGACGAGCGGGACGTAGGTCCGGCCCGGGCGGGTGTGTTCTTCGGTTTGGACTTCTTGTTTCTGCTGGGTCGTCAGTTCGTGCTCGGCCATCGGGCTATCCTCCTTCTTGTGGCTGGGCTGCGTCCGAGCTGCACCTAGGCCGCCTGGACCGTGATCTGGCGCGGTTTGGCGGCAGCCTGTTTGGGAATGCGCAGGGTCAGCATGCCCTGTTTGTAAGAAGCCTCGGCCTGGTCGAGGGCCAACTCGGGCGGCAGCTGGAACGAACGGGAGAACTGGCCCGCGCTGCGCTCGCGCCGATGGTAGCTGGTCTTGGGGTTGGCCGCGGCTTCGCGCTTGCCACTCACCGTCAGGGTCCGGCCCTGGCTCTCAATGGCGATGTCCTCGGGTGCCACGCCGGGCAGCTCGAAGCGGATGACACAGGTGCCCTCGGCGTCCTGGAGGACGTTGACGGGTGGGAAGACGCCCCGGCCCGACAGGGGCAGGTCAAGGCCACGCGGGTTTTCAAACACCCGGTCCACCTCACGCTGTAAACGCATGAGCGTGTTCCAAGGATCGCGGTTGGGGGAGAAACGAAAGAGTGCCATGGAAACCTCCTTATCTGGCTGTGGGCCATGCCTCATGGGGGTGTCCGTAGGGCTGGCCCCGGTGTGTTCTGGGCCAAAGGTAGGGGCGGCGTGGACCAAGTCAAGGCACGAAACGAAAAATAATCGCCCTGTCCTGGAGTGTTGTTCAACGGAGCGCGGCCAGAGCCACACGAGCCGGAAGGCTCTCCAGAGAAGACCCCCGAAAACGGCCCACCGCGTCTCCCGTCTGGCGAAATCTCTGCGCTCATGTCTGCCGTTCTTGCGGGAGACGCAGCAATTTCTGCTACACTGCGCGTATGCCTGACATCACCTTTCTCCAGGACTTGATCATCGTGTTTGGGGTTGCGGTAGTGGTGGTCGGCCTCCTGCAACGCGTCGGCTTTCCCTCGATTGCCGGGTTTATCCTGACCGGGGTCCTGGTCGGGCCGACCGGCCTCGGCTTCGTCAACGATGTCCATCAGGTCGAGGTCCTGGCCGAGGTCGGCGTCGTGCTCCTGCTGTTCGGGATCGGCCTGGAGCTCTCGCTCGACCGGCTCCGCCATTTGTGGCAAGCCATCGTGCTGGGCGGGGGATTGCAGGTCGCCCTCACGGGGGCGGGCACGGCCGGGGTGGCCCTGTGGTTCGGGCTGGCGCCCGGCCCGGCGATCTTCCTGGGCTGTATCGTCGCCGTCTCCAGTACGGCCGTCGTCCTGCGGGCACTGTCCACGAGCGGTGAATTGGACGCACCGCACGGCCGCCTGGCCGTCGGCATCCTGGTCTTCCAGGACCTGTGCGTGGTGCCGATGATGCTGGCCGTGCCCTATCTGGCCGGAGCAGGCGGCACGGGTGGGGACATCGTCGTCACGGTCGGCACCGCCCTCGTGGTCCTCGTGGGAGTGTTGCTGGCCGCGCGCCGCCTCGTCCCCCGCTTGCTCGCGGTGGTGGCCCGGACGCGCGAGCGCGAACTCTTCATTCTGAGCGTCTTTCTCGTCTGCTTCGGCACCGCCTGGGCCTTATCGCTGGCGGGCATCTCGCTGGCCCTCGGCGCGTTTCTGGCCGGCCTGGTCGTCGCCGACAGTGAGTTCCGCCACCAGGCGATGTCGGAGCTGATCCCGGCCCGCGAGGTCCTGGCCAGTTTGTTCTTCGTGTCCGTCGGCATGCTGCTGGATGTGGCCAACATCGGCGCGCAGCTGCTGGCGACCCTGGGGTTGTTGGGCGTCATCCTGGTCGGCAAGTTCGCCATCATCCTCGGCACCGCCCTGCTCCTGCGGCTCCCCTTGCGGGTGGGGATCCTGTCCGCCACCACCTTGTGCCAGATCGGGGAATTCTCCTTCGTGCTCTTGAACGCCGCGTCTGGATTCGACCTCCTCGGCCCTGCCCTGACCCACAATCTGCTGATGGCCATCGTCCTGTCCATGCTGCTGACACCGCTGGCCATGGCGTTCGGTCCCCGCCTGGTCGGCGGCGCGGCGTACGTGCCCTGGCTGAACCGCCTCTTGGATGCCGAGCCCCCCGGCATCGAGCTGCCCGAGCCGCCCAGCGACCATATCATCGTGGCCGGCTATGGCCTGACGGGCCAACGCGTGTGTCGGGCTGTGCGGGAGGCAGGGTTGGCCTATGTTGCGGTGGACCGGAACCCGGACAAGGTGCGTGCGGCCCACGCCGCCGGCGACCGGGCCGTCCTCGGAGACGTGGCCCAACAGGAGGTACTGGAGGAGCTGGGCTGTCGGCAGGCCCGCCTGGTGGTCGTGAATATCAATGACACGAGTGCCGCCGAATCCGCCGTGCGGACGATTCGGGCGACCGCCCCGCACGTCGAGGTGATCGCCCGGGCTCCGTACGAGATGGACATGGCGGCGCTGCGCTCCGCCGGGGCGACCGAGGTCATTACGGCTGAAGCCACAGCGAGCGCGGCGATTGTGGCAAGCTGCCGGTCGGCGCTGCGCGCGATGCAGCCACCCGCCTAAGCATGCCAGCCACCCCGCGTTGATATTCATCAGCCACTCCCTTCTTGGGGCAGGCTCGGTTCCTGTCCGGCGCTATCGGCCCGCAGGCCGGCGATAGACCAGCCGGTCGTCAGACCGAGGTGAAACCAGCCAAAGGCCAGGATGCCGAGCGCCAGCACGGTGTCACCGACCACCCGCAGCCAGCGGAACAGCTCCAGGGGCGGGGTCTGCAAGAACTCCGCCGAACGGGCATACCACATCCCGTGCTCGACGCTGGCCCAGGTCTGGGCGAGTCCGACCGGCAGGAGACTGAGCAGGATCTGGAGACCCAGACCGATATTCATAGCCCAGAAGGCAAAGCCGAGCAGCCGCGTATTCCACTCCTGGCGCAGGCCGAGGATCCGCAGACTCAGCAGACACAGGCCGATCCCCAGCATGCCATACACCCCGAACAGGGCGGCGTGGGCGTGGACCGGCGTGGTGTTGAGCCCCTGCATGTAGTACAGGGCGATGGGCGGATTGATCAGAAAGCCGAACAACCCGGCGCCGACCAGGTTCCAGAACGCGACTGCCACAAACCAGTAAATCGGCCACTTGTAGTGGCGGACCCACGGGGCGAGACGCGCCATAGACCAGTTCTCGTAGGCTTCAAAGCCGATCAACACCAGCGGCATCAGCTCCAGGGCGCTGAACGTTCCGCCCAGGACCAGAATGATCGGGGTGGTGCCGGTAAAGTAGAGGTGGTGGAACATGCCCAGGACACCTCCGACCAGATACAGGATAGTGGTGAACAGGACAGCCATGGTTGCCGAGCGCACCCGGACCAGGCCCAGACGGGTAAACATGAAAGCAATGACTGTGACCGCAAAGACCTCAAAGAAGCCTTCCACCCACAGGTGTACGACCCACCAGCGCCAATACTCGGCCAGCGCCAGATTGGTGTGCCGTCCCCACATCAGGCCGGCGGTATAGAACAGGGCAATCGCACCGACCGCCAGGATAAAGATGCCGAGCAGCTGCTTGTTCGCCCCCTGGGCTGTGCGGAGCGCCGGCCACAGCGCGCGCAGCATCAGTCCGACCCACATGAACAGGCCGAGCGCCAGCAGCACCTGCCAGAACCGCCCCAGCTCGACGTACTCATAGCCCTGGTGGCCAAACCAGAAGTTTGTGCCGCCGGCCAGCTGGTGGTGGATCGCCAGGGCCTGGCCGGCCATGGAACCGGCGATGACAATCGCCAGGGCGACAAACAGACCGTTGACCCCGAGCCGCTGCAGGCCGGGCTCGCGTCCGGCGATGCTTGGTGCCAGACACAGCCCGGTCGCCAGCCAGGCCGTGGCAATCCAGAAAATACCGAGTTGGACGTGCCAGGTACGGGCCAGCGAGTACGGCAACCACTCGGCGAGTGGAATACCGTACAGCCCCGTGCCTTCAACCCCATAGTGGGCGGTGATGATCCCGGTGAGCATCTGGGCCAGCAACAGGGCGCCAACAACCCAGAAGTACTTGTGGGTCGCCCGCATCGAAGGCGTCACGCTCAGACCGAGCAGCGGGTCGGCGGACGGTTGTGCGTGGGCGTTGCGCCAGAAATCCCGGCTGGCCGCATAAAACCAGGCCAAGGCGCCGATGCCTCCCAACAGGAGCACGAAACTTGCCACCGACACCACCAGCATGGTTCCGGTCGGACCATTGCCGACCAGGGCTTCCGGCGGCCAGTTATGCGTGTAGGTGATATCGTGGCCGGGCCGTTCGGTCACACACGCCCAGGTGGCCCAGAAAAAGAAGGCCGTGAGCTGAGCAGCGAGCGCCTCGCCGGCGACCGTGCCGGCCGGCATAGCGTAGCTCTCGCGCAGGTCGTCATACGCGGGATCGATCCCAAACAGACCCAGGTAATGAGCCTGCACCGCCCGAACGGCCCGGGCGCGCAGGGCTGATACCGTCAGTGTTTGGGTGTGCGGGTCATAGGTGTTCGTACGGAGTTCCGCCTGGAGCCGAACCCGCAGCGCGGCCTGACGTTCGGGGCCGAGGGCGCCGTAGCTGGGGGCGCCTTCCCGGTTGGCCCAGTGGTCCAGCAGCCAGACCGCCTCCCGGTGCAGCCAGTCCGCAGTCCAGTCCGGTGCGGTATAGGCCCCGTGGCCCCAGATTGATCCGAGATCGTGCCCGCCGATCGAACGCCACACATCCTGGCCGGCCCGAATGTCATCGCCGCTGAACAGCAGGCTACGGTCGGCATCGGCGACGACGATGCGCTCGGGAACTGGCGGCGCCATCTGGTAGACTTCGCGCCCGTAGTACAGCAGGGCAGCGAACGAGCCGATGAGGACAGCGGCAAGAATGGTCCATAGCAGGCGCATGGTCTACCTCCTCCGACGCGGCGCGGCGGGCTAGAGTATTTTCACACTATCCCGAGTCATGGTCGGATAGACAAGGTTGTGGGGGCATTCTTCGGGGGTGGAAAGCGGAAATTTTCTTGCCAATTTTCGGAGAATCTCCTGGGCGGAGTCTGACCAAACTGTCTTAGGTCACGCTGGCGGCCGCTAGAAGACGGCAGCAATGCTCTCCATCGCTTCGTCCCAATACTGCTTCCGTAGGGCCTCCACCAGCTTATCCAATTTTCGGGTTTCGGAGAGCCACTCTTTCACCCGCTCGCTGTTTCTGCTCTGGACCGCCGCCTTTCTTTTCTTGGCCACGGTCCGATACTGCTTGCGGAGTGCTATCAGTCGCTCCTCGAATTCTTTTTCCGACATCGCTTATGTCTCCTGTCGGGTGTAGGACTCACGCCGCGTCACTCGCCCTGGCCGGCTCGACCAGCAGCGCCGTCCGCAGTAGGGTCGCGTCCAGGCCCAGCATCTGGCAGACCCAGGAGAAAGAGCCGACGCCCGTCCCGTCCCGGTCAGCAATCCAGGTCCGGGCCTCGGCCTGCAGCCGCGCCCGCCGCTGGGACCCCGCTCCGTTCCGGCGCGTGCCGCCGTGCAGGTCGGCCAGCGCTTGCTCAAACACGGCGCCCCACAGGACTTTTTCCGCGCTCGTGCGGCCGGTGGGTGCACGGAATTGCTCCGGCAGGATGGAGTCCTCGGAGAACATCGGGTTCGTGTCCAGGTTTCGGTCTCGCATCGTTCATCTCCTTATCTAAACCTGAGGTCGCCCGACGTCATTTGCTAGTCCCCGCGTTCGATTTTTTGCCTGCGGCACGCCTCCTATTGCCTGTCACACAAAGCAGACAGGCTTCTACAGGCGGTCAGCACCGAAGGCTTGCAGCCCGCTGGCGGGCTTTGATAGGCAGGACGGGACACATGACGGCGGAGATGGACGCAAGGCTTGCGGGCCGGTGGCCGAGTGTGACATTCAGACGGAGCGCCCCACCCTCAGCGCGAAGACCACAGGAGACACGAACCATGCCGGTACAACTTCCCACTATTGACGACTTGGCCGAGCTGGCGGCCGACTACGAGATGAGCCTGGAGCTGGAGGATCTGGAGTCCTTTCAGGGCCTGATGGCGGGCAACCTGGCGTCGTATGATCGGCTCGACGAGCTGACCGAACCCAGCCTGCCGGTGGCCTATCCACGCAGCCCCGGCTGTCGTCCCCAGCCCGAGGACAACCCGCTCAACGCCTGGTACTGGCGGAGCGAAATCAAAGGTGCGGCGTCCGGGCCGCTGCTGGGCAAGACGCTGGCGATCAAGGATAACGTGTGTGTGGCGGGCGTGCCGATGATGAACGGCAGCCATGTCCTGGAGGGCTATGTGCCCGAGATCGACGCCACGATCGTGACCCGCATCCTGGAGGCCGGCGGCACAATTCTGGGCAAAGCGGTGTGTGAGAATTTCTGTTTCTCGGGCGGCAGCCATACCTGCGCCACGCCGCCGGTGCGCAACCCGCACGACCCGAGTCGGACCACCGGCGGCTCGTCGAGCGGCAGCGGCGCCCTGGTCGCGGCCGGCGAGGTGGACCTGGCGATTGGCGGCGATCAGGGTGGCTCGATCCGTATCCCGAGCAGCTGGTGCGGCATCTGCGGGCTCAAGCCGACCTACGGCCTGGTGCCGTATACCGGGGCGTTTCCGATTGAGGCCACGGTTGACCATGTCGGCCCGATGGCCCGGACCGTCGCCGACCTGGCCCTGCTGCTGGAAGTCCTGGCCGGGCCCGACGGCCTCGACCCCCGCCAGTCGGCCGGGCTGACCGGCGAGGCCTACAGCCAGGCCCTGACCGGCGATGTCCACGGGCTGCGGGTCGGGGTGGTGGCCGAGGGCTTTGGCTGGCCCGAGCTGTCCGAGGCCGATGTGGACGCCAGCGTCCGCAGCGCGGCCGACGCCCTGGCCCGGCTCGGAGCCGAGGTGACGCCCGTGTCCATCCCCTGGCATCGAGACGGGCGGCATATCTGGAACGCCATCGCCATCGAGGGCGCGACCCTGCTGATGGTGCTGGGCAACAGCATGGGCAGCAACTGGAAAGGCCACTACACCACGAGTCTGCTCGACGCCTACGCCCGGGGCCGCCGGGCGCGGGTGAACGATTTTCCGGAGACGGTCAAAAACGTCATGCTGCTGGGCCGTTACATGCAGGAGCGCTACCACGGCCGCTACTATGCCAAGGCGCAGAACCTGGCCCGCCGCCTGCGCGCGGCCTACGACGAGGCGCTGCGCGGTCACGACCTGCTGCTCATGCCGACCCTGCCGATGAAGGCGACCAGGATTCCGGCTGCGGACGCCAGCCGCGAGGAGTCGGTAGCCCGCGCCCTGGAGATGATTCCCAACACGTGTCCGTTCGACGTGACCGGCCATCCGGCCATCAGCGTCCCGTGCGGCATGTCCGAGGGCCTGCCGGTCGGCCTGATGCTGGTCGGTCGGCTGGGTGAAGACGCGACCGTGCTGCGGGCGGCCGACGCGTTTCAGCGTCAGGTCTTCACCGCACCCGCGCCGTGACGAGGAGACACAGCCTCAACAGACAGGAACCGCCGATGAACAAACGCATCTACTTCAACGCCTTCCACATGAACTGTGTCGTGCATCAGTCGCCCGGACTGTGGGTGCGGGACGACGACAGGATGGACCGCTACACCGACCTCGACACCTGGGTGGAGCTAGCCCGGCTGCTGGAGCGGGGTAAATTCGATGCGCTCTTCCTGGCCGACGTGATCGGGGTCTACGACGTGTACCGCGACAACCGCGAGGCAGCCCTGAGCCAGGCGGCCCAGGTTCCGGTCAACGATCCCATGGTGCTGATTCCGGCCATGGCCTATGCGACCGAGCATCTCGGCTTTGCCTTTACCAGCTCGGTCTTGCAGTGCCACCCGTTTGCCTTTGCCCGGACCATTTCCACCCTCGATCATCTGACCAAGGGCCGCATCGCCTGGAATATCGTGACCTCCTACCTGGAGAGCGCCGGACGGAGTTTCGGCCAGCCGGGCCTGCCCGAACACGACGAGCGCTACGACATTGGCGACGAGTATCTGGCGGTATGCTACCAGCTGTGGGAGGCCAGCTGGCAGGACGATGCGGTGGTCAAGGATCGCCAGCGGGGCATCTACGCCGACCCGAGTAAGGTCCACGACGTGCGCCACAACGGCAAATACTTTCGGGTCCACGGCTGCCACCTGGCCGAGCCGTCTCCCCAGCGCACACCGGTGCTGTACCAGGCTGGCGCCTCGCCGCGCGGCCGGCGCTTTGCGGCCGAACATGCCGAGGGCGTGTTCATCAGCGCCCCCAGTCCCCAGGCTGTTGGCGCCTATATTCGGGACACGCGCGCCGCAGCGGCCAAGCGTGGCCGGCAGCCCGAGGACATCGTTTTCTCGACCTACCTCAAGGTCATCACCGGCGGCACCGAGGCCGAGGCGCGCCGCAAGTACGAGGATTTCTTCGAGCAGGTCAGCTACGAGGGCGCGCTGGCCCTGCTCAGCGGCTGGTCGGGCATTGATTTTGGCCGCTACGATCCCGACCAGGAGCTGGAGTATGTGGAGACCAACGCGGTGCGGACGCTGATGCAGATGTTCGCCAAAACCGACACCACGCGGCGCCGCTGGACCATGCGCGACCTGGCCAAATACGTCGGCATCGGCGGTGGCGGGCCGGTCCTGGTCGGCGCGCCCGAGCAGATAGCCGACGCCTTGCAGGACTGGATCGCCGTTGGCGTGGACGGCTTCAACCTGGCCTATGCGATTACGCCGGGCACCTTTGAAGACTTTGTGGACGGCGTGGTGCCGGTCTTGCAGCAGCGCGGCATGATGCAGCGCGCGTATCAGGACGGCACATTCCGGGAGAAACTGTTCGGGCGGGGCCGGGCGCGCCTGGCCGCCCCGCACCCGGCCGCTCTGGCCCGGCGCGCGGTTGATGAGGGGCGTGCCAGCGCGCCGGAAAAGCGTCAGGGAACCGACACCGGTCAGGCAGGCGCGCCGGGACACCCTGCTCGTCTCTGAAGCTGTCGGACAGAGACGATGGGGTGCCAGAAAAGGGCGTCTTTGGGAATCGTTGAGAAGGAGAAGCTCCATGAACGTGGTCATTCCTGACGAAATCCTGCGCGCGACCGGAATGTCTGTGACCGAGTTACGTCAAGAGATCGCCATCCTGCTCTTTCAGAAGGATAAATTGACGCTGGGTCAAGCGTGTCAGTTGGCCGGGATGAGTCATTGGCAGTTTCAGCACCTTTTGGCGAGTCGTGATATCCCTGTCCACTATGACGTGGCTGAGTTCGAGGAGGACTTGAAAATAGTACAGGAGCGCTATGACACATGATCGTTGTGAGTAATACCTCATCACGAAAGCCGGATTTTGGATGAGACCACGCTTGTACACACGGGTTTTACGCGCCGCTGGGGAGTAAGGATTCACAACCCTAACACTCAGACACGCGACATGTGGGAGGGACTATGGCAACACGACAATCGGGCATCGACTATGAGACGCTGGTCAAAGACGACCGGATTCACGGTCGGGTGTATACCGACCCCGACATCTTCGAAGAAGAGATGGCCCAGATTTTTCATCGCGGCTGGGTGTACGTCGGCCATGCCGGCGAAGTCCCGCAGCCGGGCGACTTTCGGGTGACCCGGATCGGTCGCCAATCGGTCATCATGGTCCGCGATGACGCGGGGCAGGTCCGGCTGCTGATGAACCGCTGCCCGCATCGAGCCAACGCCGTGTGTCAGACCGAGCGGGGCAATGCGAGCGCCTTTCGCTGCGCCTATCACGGCTGGACATTTCGCCGGAACGGCGAGCTGGCCAGCGTGCCCTACCAGGACGGCTACGACGCGTCGTTTCGCAAAGAAGACTTCGGGCTGCGTCGGGTGCCGCGGGTTGACTCCTATCGCGGCTTTGTGTTCGGCAGCCTGAGCCCGGCCGGCATGACCCTGGACGAGCAGCTGGGCCAGGCCAAGGAACAGATTGACCTGTTTGTCGATCAGTCGCCCCAGGGTGAGATCAAAGTTCGCTCGGGCATCCACAAGTATGGCTATGCAGCCAACTGGAAGTTTCAGCTCGAGAACGCCATGGACGGCTATCATCCGAATTTTGTCCATCAGGCCTTCTTGCGGGCGATTCAGAAGCGGACCGGCATCAAGGTCGATACCTTCTCGGGCAATTCCATCGGTCTGACCCGCGACTTTGGCAACGGGAACGTCATGCTCGACTACCGTCCCAACAACAAGGCCAACCGGGAGAAGATGATGTCGCTGCTGCCGACCACCGCCGGCGGGAGTGACTACGAGGAGTCGCTGGTGGCGGCCTACGGCAAAGAACGAGCCGAGGAAATCCTGATTGCCGGCGGTACGCACCTGCTGGTGTTTCCCAATCTCATCCTGATCGGGGTGCAAATCCGGGTGGTCCAGTCGCTGTCGATTGACCAGACCGAGGTGTTTCTGTATCCGACCCTGCTCGAGGGCGTGCCCCACGAGCTGAACCTCAAGCGTCTTCGTGGCCATGAGGCGTTTTACGGGCCGGCCGGCTCGGGCGCGCCCGACGATCTGGAGATGTTCGAGCGCAACCAGATCGGGCTGAGCGCCGAAGTCGACCCGTGGCTGCTGATCGCCCGCGGCCTGCACCGTGAGCGCCGTGAGCCGGACGGCACGCTTGTCGGCCACATGACCGACGAGGTCACCCAGCGCGGCATCTGGCGGCACTGGAAGAAGCTCATGACCCACGCTGCCGGAGCGGTGAGCCAGCCGCGGCGGGCCAACGGGGGCGCGTGACACAGGCAGTCGTGATGACAAGCGATATGACAGAGAGAGCACAATTGTCGGCCGTCGACCGCCACCAGATCGAAAATTTCCTGTACCGCGAGGCGCGGCTGATGGACGAGCACGCCTACGACGAGTGGCTGGCGCTGTGGGCCGAGGACGCCCTGTACTGGGTGCCGAGCAATGACGACGATATGGACCCCAGCCAGCAGGTGGCGATCATTTACGACCATCTGCCCCAGCTCCGGGATCGGATCGAGCGGCTCAAGGGTGGGGCGGCCTACTCGCAGGACCCCAGATCGCGTTTGCGCCGGGTGGTCTCCAACATCGAGATCGAGGCGGCCGACACCGGCGAAATCCTGGTCTACTCGAACTTCAACCTGACCGAGCTGCGCCGCAGCAAACAGGATACCTTTGCCGGGCGGACGATCCACCGCCTGCGTGCCGACGCCGACGGCCTGAGGATGGTGTCAAAAAAAGTCTTGCTGGTGAACAATGACGAGGTCATCGACAACCTGACGTTTCTCATTTGAAAGGAGGGCAGGCTATGGACACACAGACGTTCTGGAATACGGTTGAGGGCATTGCCGATGAGTTCAACATCGGTCGCCATCCGCTGGTCAAGCTGATCAAGGAGGGCAAGGCCACCCGCCAGCAGATCCGGCAGTTTGCCGTCGAGCATTACGAGATGACGGTCAGAGACTCCGGCCACTACATCGCCCAGGGCTATATCAGCATGGCCAACATCGACAAACAGGGCGCGGAGATGATGGCCGAGAACTTTGTCGAGGAGGCCATGGGCCTGCACACCCACACCGCCAGTCATACTGAGCTGTTGTTCGAGTTCTGGGAACAGGGCCTGGGCCTGTCCCGGCCGGAGTTGGAACAGTCGAGCGCCTCGCCCGCAGCCCGGGCCATGAACGCCTACTTCTGGCTGCTGGTCTCGCGCAAGGCCCAGTACTCGGGCGCGCTGGGCGTCCTGGAGGGCGGCTTTTCGCACGCCTGCGAGGACATGCTCGACGGCCTGCAAAATCACTATCAGATGAGTCCCGACGCCCTGCGTTTCTTTTCCGGTCACATGGAGGCCGACCGGGAGCACGCCGAGACCGGGCGCAAGCTGATTGATCGTCTGCTGACCACCGACCGTGACCGCCAGGAGTTTGTCAAAGAGGTGCGCTGCGCGGCCGAGCTGTACTGGAAAGGCTGGGACGCGATGCTGCAATAGCGGCAAGAGGACATAACCCATAAGGAGGAGTGACGATGGCAACACAGGAGTTTGAAACGCAACAATTGCTGAGGGCGTACCGCAAGGGACTCATCTCGGACGAGCTGTTTGAACAGCACATGCAAGAGGTGAACGGCAACGGCGGAAATACGCTGGATGTGGCGAACGTCTTTGACCACAAAGACGCGTCGTTCAAGATGTTCCAGAACACCCCGCAGAGCCAAACGGCCGTCTTCAGCCTGCCGCCGGGCTACACCAACGACGAAGAGAGTGTGCATAAGGGCGACCAGATTCTGTACGTCGTGGACGGCTGCGCGGTGGCCAAGGTGAGCGGCAAGGAGCACGAGATCAAAGCCGGCGATGTGGTCATGATTCCGGCCGGAGCGCCGCATACCTTGCGGACCGCCGGGGACCCATTTTTCGGCTTTACCGTTTTTACCCCGCCAGAACTCGACATGGACATGTCCGGCTAGAGCTTGGCCAGCAGGGGCGGGTTTCAAACCCGCCCCTACGTGTTAGAAAACGTTGAAAACCGGGAAAAAATGCTAAAATTTTTGGACTCGGGGTCCTTAAAGAATTCTTCCCAAATGGTTAACGATAGGTCAGGTGAGCGAAGCATCACCTGACCTCCCTCTGATTGTGGTCCCTCTCCCGCTCCCTGATCTCTGCTCCGGTCGTTACCCATTGCCGGGCTTGAGCGACAAAGGCCGCCTGATGGGCCGGCCAGTCATGCAACACCGCGGGATCGAAATCCGCGCCATTTGGCCAGACCAGGGTAGACACTTCCGGGTCTATGCGGACCTGCTCAAAGACCACCAAGTCTTGGAGCGGGCCATACAAGTCTCCGACGAGGATCGGGCGAAAATCAATCGTCTGTGCGGTGTTATCGGCAAAGCGGATACACAGCGTGTATGGGGCCAGTTTCTTAAACGCTGTGACCTTGTGGATAGGGTGCTGCATAGTATCCTCTCGACTATTTGAGTGGGGCAATGGCTTGGGGCTTTCGCCCAGCCTGCAAGCGTTGCCAGTCTGCTACCAATTCTTCCTGATGCAATTCCGCCCAGGCTTCCACCAACCGTTGCTGGCGTCTTGGCAAGAAGCCCGAAACCAACTCCAGTGTTTCTATGCCATAGATCGCAACGGCGTCTTGATAATACGCATGAAAATGGGGCGTCTGGTGGGGTGCCCCGAATTCCGCGTACATACGGATTATGATTCCAAAGAACCTGCTCAACTCAGGCATGGCAGTATTGTACTCTCTGCCACGAGGAAGGCAACGTAATCAGTCCCGTAGGTCAGGTGAGCGAAGCGTAACCTGACATTCTCATTGTGAGACCCAAGCCCTGATTCATCCGTCTCCTTTTGACACACAGAAAGCTGTCCAAGCCTTACAGCGCGCTGCTTTTACCGAATGGCGAGCCGAAGCCATCATCGCAATCATCCTCAGCGCGGTCACCGAGAGCGTTGCCAGCAGGGCGGCCTTCGCCTGACATCGGCTGGAGAGTATCTCACGTTGAAAACAGTTGCTCCCTCCAACCCACAGTGACCCGATCTGACCGTAGCAGTCACACCGAGAAAATCTCCGTCAGTCTTATGGAACAGAGGGGCTTTCAGGAAAGGGGAGGCCCAGATAGGATCGGGGCCACGTTCGGGCCAAGATCAGCGACACAGGCAAGCGTGATACCAACCGATAGGACACGGACATCACGATTGCCTTTGTAAGGAGGGGCGCGTGCAGGATATCCAGGCGATACAGACGCAGCTGCGTGACGAGCTGGCCGCAGCGACCTCGGAGGGTGAGCTTGAGGCTGTTCGGGTGCGCTACCTGGGACGCAAAGGGGTGGTCACCCTGATGCGCAAAAACGCGGATTTTTCGCGCATGTCGGCCGACGAGAAAAAACACTTCGGCCAGCAGTTCAACCAGCTCAAACGCTTTGTCGAAGACCAGCTGGGTCAGGCCCGGGCTGCGCGCCAGACCAGCCCCAAAGCGCAGGCCAGTATCGACATGACGCTGCCGGGCCTCAACAGCCGCAGCGGTCACCTGCACCCCATCTCGCTGGTCCAGATGGAACTCGAAGATATCGCCCGGGCGATGGGCTTTTTGATTGAGACCGGCTACCACGTCGAGACCGATTTCTACAACTTTGAGAGCCTGAATATTCCCGGCGATCATCCGGCCCGCGACATGCAGGACACCTACTGGCTGACCAACGGCATGTTGCTGCGGACGCATACCTCGGCCAACCAGGTCCGGGCTCTGGAAACCCACGGCGTACCGCTGCGGGCGATTTTTCCCGGCCGCTGTTTTCGCAATGAGGCCATTGACGCCAGCCACGAAAACACCTTCTACCAACTCGAAGGCCTGATGGTCGATACCGACATCTCGATCGCCAATCTGATCGCGATGATGAAGACCCTGCTGACGGCCGTGTTTCACCGTGAGGTCACGGTCCGGCTGCGACCCGGTTATTTCCCCTTTGTCGAGCCCGGCTTTGAGCTGGATATTCAGTGCCTGATCTGTGACGGCGGCGGCTGCGCGACCTGCAAACGCTCGGGCTGGGTCGAGCTGCTGCCGTGCGGTCTGGTCCATCCCCGGGTGCTGGAGTTTGGCGGGGTCGATCCCGACCGCTACAGCGGCTTCGCCTTTGGCCTGGGCCTGACCCGGCTGGCAATGATGAAGTACAACATCCCCGATATCCGGCTGCTGAACGCGGGCGACCTGCGCTTCTGCGAGCAGTTCCCCGCCTCGGTCTGAGCACGAGGGCCGGCATGAAAATCTCGCTTGAGTGGATCGCCCAGTACGTTGACGTGTCCGGCATTGCCCCGGACATGATCGCCGAACGGCTGACCATGGCCACGGCCGAGGTCGAGGCCGTGGAGACATTGGCGCGCAGCCTGGACGGGGTGCGGGTCGGCAAGGTGGTGTCGGTCGAAGCCGTGTCCGACACCAACGCCTTTGTCCGGGTCGAGTGCGGAGCCGATACGTTCAGCACGGTGTGCGGGGCGCCCAATGTGCGCTCGGGCATGACCTCGGCCTTTGCTCCGGCCGGGGTGCGGCTGGCCGACGGGACGCGCCTGGAAGCACGGCAGGTCGCCGGTCGGCCCAGCCAGGGCGTGCTGTGTTCGTCCGAGGAACTCGGCATGGGCGGCGGGCATGTGGGGATTATGGACCTGCCCGATTCGCTGGTCAGCGGCCGTCCGCTGTCCGAGCTGATTCCGCCCACCGACACGATTATCGAGATTGATAACAAGAGCCTGACCCACCGGCCCGACCTGTGGGGACACTACGGCCTGGCCCGCGAGGTGGCTGCGGTCCTGGGCCGGCCCCTGCGGCCGCTCGAGCGCGCCGACCTGTCCGCGTATGACGCGCTGCCGGCCTACCCGCTCGCGCTCGACGACGTGGAGAACTGTCCCTGCTACTGCTGCATCGAAATGGACGGGGTGGCCGCGCTGCCGGCCCCATTGACAATACAGTACCGGCTGCACGCCCTGGGTCAGCGGACCTTCAATATCCTGGTCGATCTGACCAACTATATCATGCTCGAACTCGCCCAGCCCATGCACGCCTTTGACGGCGCCCGGCTGCGAGCGGTGCGCATCGCTCCGTTCGGGCGCAGCGGCTCGTTCACCACCCTGGACGGTCAGGACCGGGCCATGCAGCCGGACGACCTGATGATCTGGAATGAAACCCAGCCGGTGGCCCTGGCCGGGATCATGGGCGGACTGAACAGCGAGGTCGGCCAGGACACGACCCGCCTGCTGCTGGAGAGCGCCAATTTTCGGGCCGCGCGCATCCGCCGCACCGCCACCCGGCTCGGCCTGCAAACCGACGCCAGCCAGCGCTTTGAGAAACAGCAGCCGCCGGTCACGACCAAGCTCGGGATTGAGCGTTTTGTGCGGCTGCTGGACGAGGCCGGCCTCACGCCCGAGGTCCGCTCACGCTTGACCTGCGCCGGCGATCTCAAACCGGGCACGCGGCGGCTCGCCATCCCCAAGGGCTTTTTTGATCGGCGGATCGGCAACCCCATCGGCGGTGACACAATCGTCTCCATCCTGACCTCACTCGGTTTTGAGGCCGAGCTGGACGCGGACGAACTGCGGGTCGGCATCCCGCCGTTTCGCAGCGAAAAAGACGTTGCGCTGCCGGTCGATATTCTGGAGGAAGTCACCCGGATCAACGGCTATGACAATCTTGAGCCCCGGCTGCCGGATTTTTCGGCCGATACCGTGGCCTTTGACGACCGTTTGCGAACCGAGCACAAAGCGCGGCGGCTGCTGGCCCAGGCCTACGGCTTTTCAGAAATCCACAACTACAGCTGGTTCGACGAAACCTGGCTGAAGACCATTGGCTATGAGCCCCAGGCCGCCCTACGGGTGGCCAATCCGAGCGCCGAGCAGCACGTACGGCTGCGGACCAGCCTGATGCCCAACATCCTGGCCGTGGTCAAGAAAAACGCCCTGCACAGCGACCAGTTCCGCATCTTTGAGTTGGGTCCGGGCTATTGGGCGGTGGGCGAAAGCGACCGCCAGGAGCGCCTGTTGCTGTCCGGGGCCAGCTTTCAGCACGAGCGTATTGCGCCGCTGGAGGAACATTTTCGGGCGGTCAAAGGCGCGCTGGAAGCCCTGGCCGTCCAGCTCAATGTGGGCCGGCTGGATTTCATGCCGGGGACCGAGGATGTCGCGCCGTGGCAGACCGCGGGCAGCCATGTCCAGATCAGCCGCGCTGCGGGCCCGGTCGGCAGTCTGGGCTTTGTGGCCGGCCCGTTGCTCGGTGAGTTGGCCGCCAAGGCTCAGGTGGTCTGGTTTGAGCTGGACTTCGGCGCTCTGGACGGCCCCCTGTTTCCCGAGGTCCGCTATCTGCCGGCCTCCCGCTATCCGGGCTCGTGGTTTGATTTTTCGATTGTCGCGCCGCTGGAAACCCGTTTTGTCGAGCTGGTCGGCCGCCTGGACGGCTTCAGCCACCCCCTGCTTAAAAAGCGCGAGTTTGTGACCCGTTATACCGGTCGGGGACTCGACCCGGGCACGGCCAGCTACACGTTTCGGTATTGGATCGAATCGCCGCAGCAGACCCTGAGCGGTGAGCAGATCGAGGTCTTCCAGCAGGAGTATATCGCCTTTCTGAGCGCCCAGGGCTTGCGGCTGCGCTAAAGGCTGAGGCAAGGGCAAGGCAAAGGCAGGAATAGGGCTATGGAGACGGTTTTCAGCGGGATTCAGCCCTCGGGCGAGATGCACCTGGGCAACTATCTGGGGGCGGTGCGCAACTGGGTAGCCTTACAGGACCAGTACCGGTGTTTTTTCTGCGTGGTCGATTACCACGCCATCACCCAGGACTATGAGCGCGACGCGCTGTCGCGCCAGACCCTGGAGATGGCGACCGATCTGATTGCGTGCGGCATTGATCCCGAGCGCTCGGTCGTGTTCGTGCAGTCGAGTGTGGCCGAGCATACAGAGCTGTGCTGGATTCTGGACACGGTCACCCCGTTTGGCGAGCTGGGGCGCATGACCCAGTTCAAGGACAAATCGGCCAAGCAGGCCGATAACATCAACGCCGGGCTGTTCAGCTATCCGGTGCTCCAGACGGCCGACATCATTCTGTACAAGGCCAGCCTGGTGCCGGTCGGCGCCGACCAGGTCCAGCACCTGGAGTTGGCGCGCGAGATTGTGCGCCGCTTCAACAAGCGCTGGGGTGACTATTTTCCTGAGCCGCAGGCCCTGCTGTCCAGCACACCGAGAATTCTGGGCCTGGACGGGCAGGCCAAAATGTCGAAATCGCTCGGCAACACCATTGCCCTGGGCGAGGCCGACGAGCCGATTCGCAAGCGCCTGGCCACCGCAGCGACCGACCCGCAGCGGGTGCGGCGCAAAGATCCGGGTGACCCGGAGGTATGCAATCTGCATACTCTGCACACCTTCTTCTCGGACGAAGAGCGTCTGGAATGGGTACGCTCGGGCTGTCGCACGGCCGATATCGGCTGTTTTGAGTGCAAGTCGGCCCTGGCCGATAACCTGATCGCCCACTTGCAGGTCATCCGCGAGCGCCGGGCTGAGCTACAGGCTCAGCCCGGTCGGATTGAAGAAATTCTGCGCGAGGGCGCCCGCAAGGCCCGGGCGGTCGCCCGGCAGACGATCGACGAGGTCCGCGACCATATTGGTCTGTGGGGGTAGGGCACGCTTAGCGAGTCGCTTCTGAAGCAATGCCTAGGCGTGTATCGGAGCGCCTCGGGGCACCGTCTTTACTCTCGCTCACCCGGACATCGACCGTGTAGTCGAGGCAGGCCAGGAGCCGCACCATCTGATCAATGGTCTTTGTGTAATTGGTCGGGTCCAGCAGACGATACACCTGAGCCGGCGAGGTCTTGAGCTTTCGCGCCAGTTCACGCTTGGGCAGCTGCGAGCGCTTGACAAGATCGACAGCCTGTACCGTCAGATTGTAGAGCGCCAGATCCCGCACGTAATCGGGGTCTCTGTTGTAGTGAAGAAAGTCGTCGAGGTGGACGGTCTCCTCATCTCCGGACTGAAGCACATAGGTGATCGCCTGCTTGCCCGCTTCTCGGTCCACGTACACGTCCGTGATCCGGTTCGTGCTCGAAGGGGCCAGCCTCAGCTTGATGAACGGGAATGAGAACTCTCCCCTCCTGGTCTTGATCTGAAAGCAGGCTTGCCTGTTGTTGGCCTTCACCTCGTGTATGATCACAGCTTGCCCTCCGTGACGAGTTGCTGAAGGATTCGGCGTAACCGCCGGTCCATGCTTCCGGTCATGCACTCGAAGCGATCCAGATCAAACTTGGCCACAGCTTTGCCGTCCCTGTAGATGTGGACGTGGCGCGGGACATGGTCACCGATCAGCGTAACAAACACGTAGCCGTCCCTCCTGATTTTTCCCATCGTGTTAGAGCGGTTTACGTTAGGCTGTAGCCGAGCCGTTCCGCTCTCGTCATGCCGGACGTGATCCGGCATCCAGAGGCGGGGGCTCGGAGGCTGGATTCCTGCTTTCGCAGGAATGACAGGTGGCGACACAGGATCATAATTTGCTCTAGCCCTAACTAGTATCTCATGTGGTACTAGTTATCAACCGTACTGCCCTTCTCCGTCTATTGGGCTCTTCGACAGGTGTTTCTCTCCAGCTCAGGGAGGATCGGACAGGCCGAGCCGTTGCTTGACGGTCGGATTGGTCACCGGCCGCACGCCGCTCGGGGTCAGCCTATAGGCGTCCATGTACTGCCGGGGGGGCAGGAAGTTGACCCGCTGTTCTTCCCAGAAATCGGCTACTCCGGCGGCCATGGGAAAGTCGCTGTAGGCGTACGGAACGCCGTCAAAAAACGGTGAAAACAGGCCGTCCCAGTGGTGGGGAATGTGGGCCTTGGGCTTGAGGATCGGGTGGACGGCCTCGGCCAGCGGCCGGTCGCTGAATCCCAGCCACACATCGACCCCTGCGAGGCCGGCGTCGGTCAGCGCCGCCCGCAGGTGCTCGCGGGCCGGGGTGGCGTGTTCGGCAATGTCGAGCGTATCCAAGGCCAGCTCCCGTTGGCTGAAAAACGCCTCGTCTATCGTGACCGGCTGACCGAAGGTCGTCGCACTGCCGGTGTTGGAGTACAGCCAGTGGACCGGGCCGGCCGCAGTCTGAGCCGTAAACAGATACGCCCGTGCGCCGCCGCCGTTGGGAAAGTCCTGGAGAATGCCGGGCCGCAGGCCGGCGCTGGTCGGCGTCGGCGGCCTGGTCAGTTCAAGGGGGGCGTGGAGCAGTTTGCCCTCGAAGGTGGTGGTATCGCCGCTGTGGTTCCAGCGCACTACCCGGACACTGACATACGGGCCGAGCGGAATCAGCTCTCCGCCCTCGACCGCCGTACACCGTGCGTCGGGAACGCCCTGGGCAACGGCCTGGAGGCACGTTGAGCGGGCGCCGATGATTCGGGCACCCGTCAAACGCGCCCAGGTGGCCACATCAAACGCGTGGTCAAAATGGCTGTGGCCGGTCAGGATGCAGTCAATCCGGGGGCTGCCCAGAGCCTCGATGACACGCTGAATCGCGGCCGTGTCCGGCAGACTCGGCTCGGCGTAGGCAAAACTCGGCCCGGAAAAGGCCGTTTCGGGAATCCGGCTGATATAGCCGTCCAGGACAATGCGGGTCTGGCCGACCTCAATCAGCCAGTTGGAGACCGACATCCAGGTCAGCCTGACGTGTTCCGGGGCGGCCGCCCGGGCCGGCGCGGTGGCGGACACGAGGAGGAAGCAGGCGGCGATGATCCACACGAGGGGCATGGCGTCTCCCGCAGCGGCTAGGCGCTGGTTTTCCTGGTCGTTTTCGCCCGTGCCGGACGGGTCTTGGGCCGAGAGCCGGGTCTGACCGCCTGGTCGCTCTTTTCCAGGTCGGCCAGAAAACGGTCCCGCCAGGTCTGGGCGGTGCGTTCGTGGACGCGCCTGTTCAGGGCCTGCCAGCGCTCGCGCCGCTCGGTCAGATTCATGTTCAAGGCCCGGTTGAGGGCTGAGGCCGTGCCGTCAATATCGTACGGGTTGACGATTACGGCTTCGACCAGGTCCTCGGCCGTGCCGCAGAACTGGGACAGCAGCAGGACGCCGGGGTTGTCGGTCTGGGCCGCAATATACTCCTTGGCGACGAGGTTCATGCCGTCGCGCAGGGGGGTGACCAGACACACATCGGCCTCGCGGTAAAACGCGGCCAGCTCTTCCTGGGTGTAGGAGCGGTACAGGTGGCGAACCGGAATCCAGTCGTCCTCAGAGTAGCGGCCGTTGATTTCTCCGACCAGACGATCAACCTCGCGTTTCTGGGCTGCGTACTCCGGCACCCGGGTGCGTGATGGGGCCGAGATCTGGGTCATGGACACCTGGTCGCGCCACGACGGGTGGCGTTCGAGCAGCCGGTCAAAGGCCAGCAGCCGCTCGGAGATGCCCTTGGTGTAGTCGAGCCGGTCAACGCCGAGCAGGATGCGTCGGCCGCGCACCATCTGGCGCAGCTTGCTGGCCTGCAGGCTGGCCTCGGGGCTGGTCGCCCAGTCGGCAAAACTGTCGGGGTCGGTGCCGATGGCGTACACCCCGAGCTGGACCCTGGCTTTGCCGTGGTGGTAGAGCCGGCCGTCAAAGCTGCCACCCAGCTCCGCCTCCAGGGCATCGGCGCAGTTTTTGCGGTAGCGCTGGGTGTGAAAGCCGACCAGGTCGTAGGCCTCCAGGTCTTCCAGCAGGGGCCGGGAATGGGGCGAGATGGTCAGGATATCGACCGGCGGAAACGGGATATGCAGGAAAAACCCCAGGCGGCCCTGCCAGCCCAGGCGGCGCAGCTCCATGCCCAGCGGAATGAGGTGGTAGTCGTGGACCCAGACCAGATCGTCGGGCTTGAGCAGCGGGGCCAGATGGGCGGCAAAATAGCGGTTGATGCGGCGATAGGTGCGGTACTCGCGGCTGACGACCCGGACCTGGGCCGGAAAACTGTGAAACAGCGGCCACAGGGTCCGGTTGCAGAAGCTGACGTAAAAATCGTGCACCTCTTCCTCTGACAGATTGACCGTCATGAGTTGGATGGGACCGATCTGGCGCTTCTGGGGCGTACTGGTCTCTCGCCGCCGGGTCGTTTTGCCGCTCCAGCCAAACCACACCCCGCCGGTTTCCAGCAGAGCCGGGCGCAGGGCGCTGACCAGACCGCCGGCCGCCTGCTTGCGCGCCTCGGCCGGCGTCTTTGGTGTTGTCAGATCCGGGGTGCGGTTTGAGACCACGACCAGGCGGCCGCTCGTTTGTGTTGGCATGCTAGGCGTGCTCCAGAGCCGGGCTCAGCCGGAAGTAACGAAACCCGCCGCCGCCGCGCCAGTGGACCGTCTTTGACACCCCGGTCTGATCGGTGCCGTCAATCACCCGCCGGAGGCGGGGCAGCAGGTGCGAGTGGCACTGCGGGCCGTTTTCAATCAGCAGCCAGCGCCGGCCCATCTTATGCGCCACCGCCCCGGTCGTGCCCGAGCCGCCAAAGGCGTCGAGCACCCAGTCGCCCGGGGCGGTCGCCATGCCGATGATGCGCTTGAGCAGGGCTTCGGGTTTTTTGCCGTTGAGAAAATCGACGCCGCCCTCATCGCCCAGCCCGGTCGTTTTGATATCCGACCAGAAGTCTCCGGGATGGACGCTCAGGTAGTCGTCGGCAAACAGGAGACGCATGCGGGGCTGGGCCGAGGACGGGTTGTAGTCGGCCTTGATCAGGTACAGCTTGCGCTGCGGCGTCTCTACCGTAAAGGCGCCGCAGGCCGCGGCCAGATTGGTACGCCGGGCGTCGGCCAGACGCTTGGCGGTCGGGCTGGTGGCGCAGCTGCGGACGATCCGCCAGGCGTTGCGGTAACGCCAGTCCTCCTGGCCGACCCGGCTCGGCGCTTCCCGCCGGTAGGCGCTGTGCATGGGCTCAAAGCGAAACCGGGCGCAGATCGCGTCGGCCTGCTCAAGGTCGGCCGGGCTGCGGTCCGGCTTGGCGATGATGGCTTTGAGCCGCCGCACCTCGCCATAGCTGACCTGACTGACGAACAGGTTGTACTCGCGGTCCCAGCCGCCCTTGCGCACCCGCTCGATGTGCAGGCCGCGAACGCCCGACTTGCCGGCCAGGATGATGTACTCCTTGAGTTTGGGCAGACCGCCGTACTTGAGCACGCTGGCCATTTTGAGGCCGGTCGGTTCGGCCATTTTCACGCATACGACCTTGAGGTTGCGCTCCTCGAACAGCTCGGCCAGCAGCAGGTACAGGCGGGCAAACTCGTTATCGTCAATCTGGACCGCCAGCAGGCCGTCGTTGCGCAGCAGCGCGCGCAGCAGGCTGAGACGCGGCCGCATGAAGTCCAGCCAGCCCGTCGGCCCGAGGTCCGTGGCCGAGTCGGTCCAGCTGTAGGCGGTGGTGTAGGGCGGGTCGATGTAGACGCATTTGACGCTCTCGGTGAACTCGGGCAGCAGGGCGTGCAGAACCGCCAGGTTGTCACCGAAGATGATCCGGTTGTGATCCGATTCGTTGTGATCCGATTCGTGCTGGAGACTCTGCTGGGCGGAGGAGTAGGAGTAGCGGGGATCTTCCTGGAGGGCAGGGGTGAGCATGCGTACCGAACCTGTCTACACTGAGCGGGTGGGATGACTATAGCCGACCTGACCCCAAACCCCAAGGCAGGCCACCACACATTGACACCCCGGGCTGGGGGCGATACGCCTGGGGGCAAAATTTCCCCAGGAGCACACCGCATGGACACGCTGCGCGTTATCTCGGCCGACTCGCATATGACCGAACCGCCCGATCTGTGGACCACACGGCTGGATCGGCGCTTTCAGGACCGGGCGCCGCGGGTCGTGCACAAGCCGGACAAACCCGGCCATTTTTTCACCGCCCCCGGGATCACCCCGTTTCCGGTGGCCGGCGGTTTTTCAACCGGGCGGAGCGGCGAGGCGCTCAAAGAGCATTTGAAGAGCGGCTATGAAGCGGCGCGGCCGAGCGGCTGGGACCCGGTCGAGCGGCTCAAGGATCAGGACCTCGACGGGGTTGCAGCCGAGGTGATCTATACCACCCTGGGTCTGGCCCTGTTTCAGCTGACCGATGTCGATCTCCAGCAGGCCTGCTTTGGGGTCTACAACGACTGGGTGGCCGAGTTCCGCTCCCACAGTCCCACGCGTCTCCATCCGGTCGCCATGATCTCGCTCGAAGACATCCCGGCTGCGGTTGCCGAGCTGCAACGCGCCGCCAGGCTGGGTCTCAAGGGCGGGATGATCTGGGGCGCGCCGCCGGCCGACCGGCCCTACCACAGTCCGCTGTACGACCCGTTCTGGGCTGCGGCCCAGGACCTCCAGCTGCCGATTTCGCTGCACGTGGTGACCAGCCGCGATACCAACGACCGGGTGGTGATGAGCGCCGGTTCGAGCGGTCCGGTCAACCATACCGCGCTGCGCTTTGTGCACCTCTTCAACGAGGTCCAGAAGTCGCTCAGCGCCTTTATCCTGGGGGGAGTGCTGGAGCGTTTTCCGGGCCTCAGGATTGTCTCGGCCGAAAGCGATGTGGGCTGGTTTGCCCATTACCTGCACCGCCTGGACCACGCCCAGGAGAAGTTTGGCGCGATGGTCGAGCAGCCCCTGCCGCTCAAGCCCAGCGAGTATGCCCGGCGTCAGATCTGGGCCACCTTTCAGGACGATCCGGTCGGTCCGAATACCTATCGTTTTTTTGGCGCGGACAACTTCATGTGGGCCTCGGACTTTCCGCACACCGACACGACGTGGCCCAACTCACGCCACGTCATTGCCCGCGACTTTGCCGGCGTGCCGGAGCATATCACCCGCAAGATGGTGTCCGAGAATGCGGCCCACCTGTACCGGATTGAGCTGGACGGAGCGGTCTGAACTCAGCCGGCGGCGATGTTGGCGACGTTGTCCGGCTTGGGATCGCGGATTTCGGCCGGCACGGGTTTCACGTCCCACACCAGGCCGACCCACGACAGCAGCACGATGATGTAATAGGTGAGGTCAATCTCCCACCAGTAGAAGCCCTGGCGGGCGGTGTTGGGATAGTAGTGGTGGTTGTTGTGCCAGCCTTCGCCAAAGGTGATCAGGGCCAGGGCGAGATTGTTGCGGCTGGTGTCTGTGGTCTGGTAGCGGCGGGTGCCGATGACGTGGGCGAGCGAGTTGATCGTGTAGGTGAAATGGTACAGGACAACGGTCGAAATGAAGAACCAGACCAGCATTTGCATGCCGCTGGTGCCCAGCTCGGCGGGCAGGAAGACGCCCAGGAAGAAGACCGCCGCGCCGATCAGAAAAGAGATCAGGAGGTCGAAGCGGTCCAGAAAGCGCAGCTCCGGGAACTTGGCAAAATCGGGAATGAGCTTGAACTTGGTGGGAAAGTTGACCGGCGCCGTAAACCAGCCCATGTGGCTCCACAAAAAGCCGTGTTGGACGGGCGAGTGGACGTCTTCGGGCTGGTCGGAATGGGCGTGGTGGTGGCGGTGGTGGGCGGCCCACCACAGGGGACCGCGCTGGATGGCGCCCGTGCCGATCACCCCGAACAGAAACTGAAACCAGCGCGAGGTCTTGAACGTTCGATGCGAAAAATAGCGGTGGTAGAAGCCGGTGATGGCAAATGTCCGCAAGACGTACAGGAAACCGGCCACGCCCAGGGCGGCCCAGCTCCAGCCCACCCAGATCACACCCAGGCACATCAGGTGGATGCCGATATAGGGGGAAATACGGAACCAGTCGGGGCGCTGTTCGGTCCCTTCGGCAGACAGGCTGGCTGACCGGGCTTCGGCATCAACGTAGTGCAGGATAGCTGTCAGGAACGGAATACGCTTCACAGTGATCTTCTCCCTCTCTCCCTGTCCCGATATGTAGCAGACCCGCACGAACCATGTAAGTCGGTCCCGGGGCCGGTCCCTATCTAACAGGCGGGTAAAGGAAGTCAATCGGACCCGGCCAAAATGTCTGATCTCGCACGACTTCAACCGATGCGACCACGCTACCGCTTGCAGCGTGAACAGCGCTTGGCCCGTCCTGTAGACGAGGTGTTTGCCTTTTTTGCCGACGCCGCCAATCTGGAACGCCTGACCCGTGCTGGGGATCAAGGCCGAACACCACGGCCTTGTCGCGTATCCACGCTCGCATCTCTTCGTCTGAGCCCAGCTCCAGGCCCAGCATGAACTTGGCCATCAGGCGCGACTGGAGGGGGTGGGCTTTCATAAAGCGCAGCACCCACTCGGCCCCTTCCGCGCCGGACACATCGACCACCCGGGCGGTGAACCGTCGGCGTCCCAGCTGAGCCTCGACAAGGGGGTGGGCTTCGATATTGCGAACCCAGTCCACGCTGCGACCCCAGCCGGATTGAATGTAGTAGCGCCCCGTCGTTGTGTCATGTCCGACCAGATCGAGCATGACCGCGTGGGGCCGGCCCGTCCGTCGGCCTGTGGTGGTGACCAGAATCCAGCGTTGGCCGAACAGCCGCTCGTAGCCCGGCAGACCTAGGCGGTAGACGGCAACCGGCAGGCGGAAGAAGCGCACCAGCCAGGGGTTCGGGGGAGGCGGGGAGGTGTCGGACATCGCCAAGTTGTCCTAGCGCGTGCCGGCCGGTGTGACAATCGGGGGGTGAAAAAATACGGGGAAATCACATGGCCGGTTGACCCACCGGTGCGTTTTTATTATGGGCTCAAACGCTTTTATGCGCATGGTGAGCGGTGGTGTTGTCGCAGTCTTGACCTGGGTGGTCGCCTTGGTATTGCGAGCCGCTCGGTGCAATAATACCCGGAGATGCAATGCGTACGATCTCGCTGAAGATGCCCGACCCGCTTGCCATCAGGCTTGAGGACGCAGCCCGGCAAAAAGGAGTGCGCAGGTCTGCACTGATTCGCGAACGCTGGAGGCCTATCTGCAAACGGATGGAGCCGAACGAGGTGAGAACTGACGATGGCCCTGAAGAAATCCCAACTCTACTCCTCGCTGTGGCAGAGCTGCGACGAGCTGCGCGGCGGCATGGATGCCTCGCAGTACAAGGACTACATCCTGACGCTGCTGTTCATGAAGTACGTCTCAGACAAGCCCGATACGCTCCTCGACGTGCCCGCCGGAGGCAGCTTTGCCGACATGGCGCAGCTCAAGGGTCCGGACTCATAACCAATACAT
>JAAXHF010000338.1 GCA_012271025.1 Deltaproteobacteria bacterium
GCCACTGGTCGTTGATGCGGATGCTGTGCTGACCTTTCCGGTCGCCTGAAAGCGCCTCCAAACGGTTCCCCGGAGGGACCTGCAAATCATTCACGTCCTTCGCATTGTTCAAAATCATCAGTTTGGCCTGGGCACGCCGCTGAATATCTGGGGGAAACTTCCTGCATCGTTCTCGGTTGGCAACCGCTTCGGTGTCGGAGTCTTTGTAGCTCTGGATCACATCGCCAATAATGGTATCTTACACTAATAGCGTCAAGAGCTATTATGGGTGCTCGTCATGCCGGACATGATCCGGCCTCCACAGGCCGGGAGCTGGGATTCTGACTTTCGTCAGCATGGCGGAAGGAACGCTGGCTATATGGAATCGTAAACTGCTCCAGGAAAAGCGAGCGTCAGGGCGACGGCCGCGACACGCTACGCGCTTTCCACAGGTAGTACACGACCGGGTAGACGAGCAGGGTGACCATGCCGGAGGTGACGATGCCACCGACCAGCGGCGTCGCAATCCGCTTCATGACATCGGCTCCCGCGCCGGTACTCCACATGATGGGCAGCAGCCCGATCACATCGGTCGCGATTGTCATCAGAATCGGTCGCACCCGTTTCACCGCTCCGTCCGTGATGGCTTCGACAAGAGCACTGCGGTCGGTGAGCAAGCCGCGCTTGCGGTAGTCTGTGTAGGAAAGGTCCAGGTACAGCAGCAGGACGATGGCGGTCTCGGCGTGGAGCCCGGCCAGGGCGATGACGCCAACCCACACGGCGATGCTGAGGTTGTAGTCGAGGAGGTACAGCAGCCAGATTGCCCCGGTCAGGGCGAACGGCACGCCGAACAGCACGAAGAGCGTTTCGGTGGCGGAGTTGGTGTTGAGGTAGATGAGGATGAAGATCAGCAGCAGGGTCAACGGGATCACGTAGCTCAAGCGCTGCTGGGCGCGCTGCATGTACTCGTACTGTCCGCTCCAGGCCAGCGTGTAACCGACAGGCAGCACTATCCGGTCGGCGACGGCGTGCTGGGCGGCCGTGACGTAGCTCCCGACATCGGTATTGCGGATATCAATATAGACCCAGGCGTTCGGCCTGGCGCCCTCAGTCTTGATACTCGGCGGGCCGACAGTGTAGCGCAGGCTGGCCAGGCGTCCCAGCGGAATCTGGGGACCGGCCGGGGTTGGAACCAGAACTGAGCGTAGAGCCGGCAGGTCGTCCCGCAGCTCTCGGCTGTAGCGCAAATTGACCGGATAGCGCTCCAGCCCTTCGACGGTGGTTGTAATATTCATACCGCCGATGGCGGTTTGGATCACCTGCTGCACGTCATCAACCGTCAGACCGTAGCGGGCGATGGCCTCACGGTCGATCTTGAAGTCGAGATAGTTGCCGCCCATCACCCGCTCGGCGTACACGCTGCGTGTTCCGGGCAGCTCCCGGACGACCGCCTCAATCTCCTGGCCCAAGCGCTCCAGCTCGGCCAGGTCAGGACCGGCGATCTTGATCCCGACCGGCGTCTTGATGCCGGTCGAGAGCATGTCGATCCGGGCCTCAATCGGCATCGTCCAGGCGTTCGTCAGCCCGGGGACCTGGATCGCGGCGTTCAACTCCTGGGTAAGTTTTTCGGGAGTCATGCCGGCCCGCCACTCACGCTGTGGCTTGAGCATGATCGTGGTTTCGATCATCGACAGCGGCGCGGGATCGGTTGCCGAGTCGGCCCGGCCCACCTTGCCGAAAACCTTGTCCACCTCGGGGAAGGTTTTGATGATGCGGTCGGTCTGCTGCAAGAGTTCGCGGGCCTTGGTGATCGAGATGCTCGGCAGCGTGGTTGGCATGTAGAGCAGGTCGCCTTCCCACAGCCGAGGCATGAACTCTGAACCGAGCCGGGAGAAGGGCACGAAGCTCACCACTAAGGCCAGAAATGCGACGGCCAGGGCGGAGGACCTGAAACGCAGGACGAAGCTCAGGGCCGGCCGGTATACGCAGATGAGCAAGCGGCTGACCGGGTTCCGGTCCTGGGGCAGAATCCTGCCCCGCACACAGTAGCCGACCAGAACGGGAACCAGGCTGAGCGACAGCAGGGCCGCAGCCGCCATGGCGTAGGTCTTGGTGAAGGCGAGCGGCTTGAACAGCCGTCCCTCCTGAGCCTCCAGGGTGAACACGGGCATGAAGGAGACCGTGATCACGAGCAGGGCGAAGAACAGCGAGGGACCGACTTCCTTGGCCGAGGCAGCGATGATCTGCCAGTGAGGGCGTCGCTGCCGGTCTCGCGCCAAGTGGGCGTGGGCGTTCTCGACCATCACGATGCCGGCGTCGACCATGGTTCCAATCGCGACGGCGATACCGCCGAGCGACATGATGTTGACGCTGAGGCCCTGGAAGAAGATCGCGATGAAAGCGATCAGGATGCCGACCGGCAGGCTGATGATGGCGACAAGTCCGCTCCGAATGTGGAACAGAAAGAGCAGGCACACCAGACCGACGATCAGGAACTGCTGGCTGAGGCTGGTCCGCAGACTCTCGACCGCCCGGTCAATCAGCGCCGTGCGATCATAGGCGACCTCAATCTCAACGCCCTGGGGCAGACCGGCTTTGAGCCGCTCCAGCTTGGCCTTGACGTCGCGGATGACTCGCTGGGTGCTTGCCCCGTAACGCACGACGATAATGCCGCCCACAGTCTCGCCCTGGCCGTTCCATTCGGCCAGCCCGCGGCGCGTCTCCGGGCCCACACCGATCCGCGCCACATCTTGCAGCAGGATCGGCGTTCCGCTGCGGTCCACACCCAGGGCGATTTTGCGCAAATCGTCCGGAGACTCTATGGAGCCGAGGCCGCGGATCATGAACTCCTTCTCTGCCACTTCGAGCAAGCGTCCTCCCACGTCGCTGTTGCTGTGTTGCACTGCGGTCCGAATCGTGGAGATGGAGATGTCGTAGGCCCGGAGCCGGTTGGGATCGACGGTGATCTGGTACTGCCGGACAAAGCCTCCGACGCTGGCGACTTCTGAGACGCCCGGGACGCTGGTCAACTCATACTTGAGGAACCAGTCCTGGATTGAGCGCAGCTCGCTCAGGTCGTGACGGTCAGACTCCAAGGCATACATGAAGGCCCAGCCGGCACCCGTGGCGTCGGGGCCGAGCCGTGGCGTGACCCCCGGCGGCAGCTGCCCGGAGACGGAGTTCAGGTATTCGAGGACGCGGCTCCTGGCCCAGTACAGGTCGGTCCCGTCCTCGAAGATGATGTAGACAAAGGAAAAGCCGAAGAACGAATAGCCCCGCACGACTTGAGCGAACGGCGCGGCGAGCATCTGCGTCGTCAGCGGATAGGTCACCTGGTCTTCGACAATGCGTGGCGCCTGGCCCGGGTACTCGGTGTAGATGATGACCTGAACGTCGGACAGGTCGGGCAGGGCGTCGAGCGGTGCTCGTAACAGCGCAGAGACGCCGGCCGCCGCGACAAGCAGACCGAGAAGCACGACGAGGAAGCGGTTGGTGATCGACCAGTCAATGACGCGGTCACACATCGCCCTCTCCTCAGTGATGATGGTGGGCGGGCGCCGAAGCCGGCTCGGGCTGCTCGGAGGCGTCGCCGCTCAGTAGCTGCGAGATAGCGGCCTTGAGGTTGCTGTCGGAGTCGATCAGAAACTGCGAGGAGACCACGACCGCCTCGCCGGGCGAGAGCCCGGCGGTGACCTCCTGCAGGCCCCCGCCCGCCATGCCCAGCTCGACCTCCCGGGGCTCAAACACGCCGCCACCCTTGGCGACGATGACGACCGCTCGTTCCCCGCTGTGCAGGACAGACTCGGCCGGCGCTATCACCGCTCGGGCCGACCCGGCCGCCTGGACGGAGACCGTGACGTACATCATCGGCCGCAGGCGGAGGCCCGGGTTGGCGACCTCGACAAAGGCAGTCAGGGTCCGCGTGTGCTGGTTGACGGCCGGCCGAAAAAAGAGAATCGTGCCGTCCCAGCGCCGGCCCGGAAACGCGTCGACCTCAATCAGCACCCGCTGGCCTTCACGCACATGGCGCACATCGTTTTCGTAGAACTCGGCCTTGGCCCACAGCGTGGCGTGGTCGGCGATCTTGAGGACGGTCATGCCCGGGCTGAGTTTCATGCCCTCCAGGGAATCGCCCATCTTGTCGACAATGAACCCGGAGGAGGGTGAGAAGAAGCGGACCGTGCGGGTCACCGCTCTCGACGCTCCGAGCGTGTCGATCTGCTCCTCGGTGATATCCCAGTAGCGCAGGCGTTCGCGAGCTGCTTCGAGCAGAGACTCGGCGCGGGCGACGGCCTCGGGGTAGGCCCTGTTTTGGCGCAGCCGCTCGACATAGTCCATCGCCGCCAGGTACTCACGCTGGGTCGTGAGCAACTGCGGGCTGTAGATCTCGAACAGCAGGTCGCCTTTCTCGACCAGTTCACCGACGTTGTTGACGCGCGCCTTCTCGATCCAGCCCTCGAATTTCGTATTGACGGACACGAGCTTTTCTTCGTTGTGGGCCAGGACACCGACGGTCCGAATCGAGACCGGCAGCGCGCCGGTCGTGACCGGTGTCGTCCGCACCGCAAAGTTCTGCAAGAAGCGCTGGCTGACCCGAACCCCACCGTTTTGTGGGGTTTGGTCTTCATAGACCGGAACGAGGTCCATGCCCATGGGTGACGTGCCCGGTGTGTCGGAGGTGTAGTTCGGGTCCATGGGAGCGCGCCAATACAGAATCTTCCGCTCGCCCGCTGTTGGACCCGGCGTGGTATGCGCGTGGTTCTCCATCAGCGCGTCAAGCCGCTCCCAGCCGAGCGGATTCCAGACGAACAGAACCGACGCGCCGACTCCGAGGCCAACACCAACGAGCAGCAATACAAAACCGCCCAGCCTCGTCATGGTCTTTCCTCCGGGAAGGCTGACCCGATGGCGCGTTCCATCTCAGCCAGGGCCTGCATGTAATCGGTTTCCAGACGCGCCAGGCCGAGCCGCACCTCGAGCAGGACCTCCTCGCTGTCCAGCAGTTCGAGCACCCCCGTCGTTCCGGTGGCATACGCCTCCTCGGTCGAGCGCAAAGCCTGTTCGGCCTGGGGCAGCAGGGCTCTCTGGAAGAGGGCGATCTGCTCATCGGTCATGCGCAGCCGGACCCCCACCGCACGGACGGCGGCGTCAACCGTGTTGACCACGTTGTGGTAGACGGCCTTTGCCGCCGCAACCCGCTCGCTTGCCTCCTGCACGCCCGCGTCATACTTCGAGCGAAAGATGGGCAGGCTGAGGCTGAGGCTCAGGCTATACACGTCTTTGCCGTTGCCGGGCGGTCGATTCAGTCCCGCTCTGGGCCGGCTGCGGACGTTCCCCCAACTGGCGCCTAGGGTGAAGTCGGGCCAGTACTGGCGTCGGGCCAGCTGCACGCCGCTCTGCCTGCTCTCGATCCGCAGCACTGCCTCCCTCACTTCGGGTCTGTTGGCGCGTCCGATTGCAGACAGCCGGTCGCTGTCGACGTGCGCGACTGGCCGCTCAACGGGGCGGACGGCCGGAATCGAGGTGTGGACCGGTCGGTCGCACAGCGCGTTCAGCCCAGCCTCAAGCTCGACCCGTTGGCGCAGGAGTTCCTGGCGACGGTTCAGGACCTGGGTGATCTCAGCCTGGAGCTTGACGACCGCCTGCTGCAAGCCGACCCCCTGGGCGTAGCGTGCCTGAGCCAGGGTCTCGTAATGCCGCAGGAGCTGCTCTTGTTCGGCCGTGATGCCGAGCGCTTGATCGATATAGCCGAGATCGTAGTAGGCCAGTTTTATCTGGCGGACCAGTTCAGCCCCGTGTTGCTGGTAGAGCGCATCGCGGACGCCGGCCTGCTTGGCAGCAATCCTGCCGCGGTCCGACAGCGTGCCGAACCAGGGGAACTTCTGGCTCAGCGCAATGACTGTGGTCTGCGGACCGACCCGAGTCTCCGGGGACCGGGCGTGTTGCGTGACCGCCAGGCTTGGATCCGGCAGAGCGGTGACCTGGGCAATGCGCAGCTGCGCGGCCTGAGTGTCCAGCCAGGCTTGGCGGAGCTGCGGATTGCTCTCAAGCGCTTCCTTGACCAAGGCGGCCAGCGTCGGATCGTTATTGGTCGCATAGGCCGGCGTGTCGGCCCGCGCCAGGCTGGCCGCCGACAGGAACAGCCACAGGCAAAAGTAGAGCAGCACTCCCTTCTTCATTCCCTTCCTCCAGTGTGGAGCGGACTCGCCAGGCAGACGAACGGATCCCTGGGGACTACGAGCGTGGCCTGAAAGTGGACAGGCGTACTCGAACCGCAGGCAGACGAAGCCTGGGTGGTTCGAGCCGACTCAGCCGAAGGACAGTCTAAATGAGGAAAGTTTGGTGTCGGACGTACAGGGGCGGGCTGCGGTCAGGCCAGTGCGCAAGCGCGGGAAGGCTGACTCCCGGTCCGTGGCCGGCAGATGGGTCGGCGACGGCTGACGGGTAGGCGGAACTGACGGATTGGTAGTGCTGAACGGCGGGCGGCTGAGAAAGCGTGGCCGGGGTGCCGGTCAAGACACACAGCAGGGCGCACGGCGTCGTATGATTCCTGGCGTGGGTGCGCGAATCGTCACAGCAATCGTGGGCCTCCTCGGCCTGCGCACCGAGCGTCATGGGCGCACAGGGGACGGCGCCCACAAGCAGGGCGAGTGAGACAACTACGATCCTGATGGCAAGCCGTGTCTTCACCAGTGGTCCGCCGCTCCGGTCTCTTGAGATGCTAAGCAGCCTAGCAGCATGCCGATTCCAGGCGCAAGTCAGCTCTTGTCCCGAAATTCCCTGAAGGCCGCCCGGACCAGATCGGGACGGTCTTCCTGCACATAGTGGCCGCTACGTAAGATGACCGAGATGTCCGAATTAGGGATGTCTTCGTCCAGCTGGCGGCCGACCTCCAGCGGGACGAGGGCGTCATGGGGACCCCAGACCAGCAGGGTGGGGACGGTCATTTCAGACAGCTTGGGCGTGATCTCCCCTTCGAGGACCGACTCGGCGTCAAACTCTTGGATAAACTTTCGCAGGCTGGCCCGCGCTCCGGGATCGTCCTGATAGGGCGCCAGATAGGGTCTGAGGGCGATATCGCTCATCTTTTCCTGAGTCTCCACCCCGGCCCGAAAGATGCGTTTGAGAAACCAGTCGCCGGTCAACAGCTGGCCGAGCCCGGGCAGGCCCAGCAGACGGATGTTGAGCGTCGGGCTGGCGTCGTACAGCGGGGCGCCGACCAGAATCAGCTTGCGGACGGCTCCCGGGTTGCGGACCGCGTGCAGGGCGACGATCAGGGCGCCGACTCCCTGACCCCCGAGGATGGGATTCTCCAGGTTGAGTTCTTGCAGAAAGGCGTCGAGCTGGGAGACGTAGGTCTCGATATCGTAGCGACGATCCTGGGGTTTTTCCGAATAGCCGAAGCCCATCAGGTCGAGGGTATAGATGGTCGTACCATAGGTCAGGCCCGGGATGATGTTGCGCCACACGTAGGACGAGGCGCCAAGCCCGTGCAACAAGACCATCGGTCGGCCCAGGCCCTGTTGGTCGTAGTGCAGGGCTACCCCGTCGATGTCGATGTATTTTTTGTCCGGGTATTTCTCCTGGAGAGCCGCGCCGGACAAACTGGGCTGCGAGCCGCAGGCGGATAGCAGCACGGTTACGGCTAACAGCCCGGCTCTCAGCCACATGAACTCTTGCATACGTCTACTCACTTTCTCGGTCGCTTCCTCAAAACCGGCAGTGGTCACGAAGTTTGACACGCCCGAACCGGGCGCGCACAATAACGCCGGCCGGACTTCACGCACTGTAGCCGTGCGCAGGGATTTCGACAAGACTGATAAGGAGGAAAACATGGCCCAACACGAGCTGTTTGACATTATGGCCTCGACCCGCAGCATGCGCCGTCTGAAACCCGATCCGGTTCCGGACGCTCTCATTTACCAGGTCCTAGACGCCGGGATTCGGGCGCCGAGCGGCACCAATACCCAGAACTGGCGTTTTGTGGTGGTCAAAGACCCGGACATCAAAAAACAGGTGGCCGCAGTCTACCAAAAAGGCTGGGCTCAGGTTGAGACGATGTACGCGGACCGGCTCGGACCCGAACACATGGAAGACACAAAATTTCGGCGGCTGATCAACGCCGCCGCCTATCTGGCCCAGAACATGGCCGAGGTTCCGGTGCTGCTGTTCGCCTGTCTCAAAGAACGGCCCATGCCGCCGGAGTTGGCGGCCAGGCTGGCCCGCCTGTCCGGCTCGAGCATCTATCCTGCCGTCCAGAACATGTTGCTGGCGTGTCGAGCCCTGGGACTCGGTGCCACCCTGACGACAGTTGCCTCGCTCCACGAAGAAGAAATCAGGGCCGTCTTGAAGCTGCCCGAGGACATTTCGACCTATGCTCTGCTGCCGATCGGCTATCCCATGGGCCGATTTGGGCCGGTGACGCGTGTGCCTGCCGAAGAAGTGACCTGCGTCGATCAGTGGGGCACGCCACTCAAAAAGGGCTGAGGAGGAGTTGGTCGAGCTGTATCGGCTCAGTCCTCCTCCTCGTCGTGCCGGCTCAGCAGAGTGGTAATCGCCCACTCATAGCCGTCGGTCAGCGCCATCCAGGCCGAGGCGAGCAGGTCGCGCGACGTGCGCATGGTGCTCCACCGCTGTTGCCCGTCGCTGAATTTCATGATCGACACCACCTCGGCGGCGGTGCCCGGTCCACCCCGATGGGTGTACAACTCGACGAGCTCTACACCCTCGATCACCGGAAAATGGTGGAGCAAGACCCGACGCAGCGCCGAGTCCAGGGCCTGGACGCCGCCCACGCCTTGGGCGGCTTCAATCTTCTCCTGGCCGTTCACCTCGACAACCACCACCGCGTCTATGGCCCGGCGTCCTTTCCACTCCTCGTCAACCACGCGCCAGCGAACGATTTCGAACGGTGGACGGTAGCGCGGGTCCTGCCGCCAGCGGGCCACGTCCTGCGAGGCCTGGGGGGCCGTGGCGGCGTCAAAAAAGTCTTCGGAGGGTGCCTTTTTTTGCGTCATGTAGACTTCCTGTATGTGCGCTATGGGAGACGTTTACCACACCAGGAGTGTTAGACCTCGCCCAGGGTGTCCCAGTGAATTTCCCAGAATTGGGGCAGGGGCGGGGAAAATTCGAAGTGCCCGCCAAAGCACGCAAAGCTGGGTTGGTGGGATAAGCGCTCGCGCAGCAGGTGGAGATAATCCTCAAGCTCCTGCTCGGTCGGGTTCCCCGCTGCGTTGCTGACGGGGGGGGCACCGATATCCATGCGCCTGCGCTGGCCACATTTTTGACAACTGATATCCACGTGCATAGGCTCCCCTGGATTTGCCGGTCTGAACCAGATACATAGTACTGCCTACATGACTCCAAAGGAGGCTGCAAGCGCATGCCGTTGGTCACATTTGTGAAGCAAGAGCTGAGTATCGAGGTGCCCGAAGGGGCGAACCTGCGGGACGTCGCGCTGGAGAACAAGATCGACTTGTACGCGTTCCCGGATAGCCTGCTCAACTGCCGCGGGCGTGGCCTGTGCGGCACCTGCCGGGTACAGGTCGACGACCATCGGGCTCTGTCCGAACGCACCATAACGGATGAAAAAAAGAATGGCTGGGAGGGCAAAACCTATCGCCTGGCCTGCCAGTCGCAAGTGCTCGACGATGTGTCGGTTGTCACCAGTCCGCGTCGGATCCGGGGCTGGATGGACCATTCGACCTACGCCACCATGAAGAAACAAGGCGCCTGAGATATCAAGTCCCAACCACTACATCTTGTGGGTCGGTCGATACCCTTGTCAAAGGGATAGCGCTTTGATATCAAAAGCCATGCTCGTAGCGGCAAGCCCAGTCAGAACCGAAAGCCCATCTCTCTTCTGCTGAGATGGGCTTTTTTGCATGCGTCAGCCTGTGAGGAGCCCAGCTATGCTGCCAGCCGAGATTCCAGAAGGACTCACCTTTGACGATGTGTTGCTGTTGCCGGCGGCGTCTGACTTCATGCCCAAAGACGCCGATGTGTCGACCGCGCTGACCCGCCGGATCAGCCTCAACGTTCCGCTGGTCAGCGCGGCCATGGACACCGTGACCGAATCACGGGCGGCGATCGCCATGGCCCAGGCCGGCGGCATCGGCATCATCCACCGCAATCTCAGCATCCATGCCCAGGCCGAAGAGGTCGGCAAGGTCAAAAAGCACGAGAGCGGGATGATCACCAACCCGATTACGGTGCGTCCCGACCAGCCGATCGCCCAAGCCCGGGAGATCATGGAGCGGTTTCATATTTCGGGCCTGCCGGTGACCGAAAACGAGACCCTGGTCGGTATTCTGACCAACCGGGATCTGCGTTTTGAGAAACGCCTCGACCGCCTGGTGGCCGAGGTCATGACCAAGGACCGCCTGGTCACCGCCAAACCCGGTATCAGTCTCGAAGACGCCAAAGAGATCCTCCACCGCCACCGGATTGAGAAGCTGCTGGTCGTTGACGAGGACATGCACCTCAAGGGCCTGATTACGGTCAAGGATATCGAGAAGACCAGCCAGCACCCCTTGGCGTGCAAAGATCCGTTTGGCCGGCTGCGGGTCGGTGCGGCGATTGGAACGGGCGAGGATCGAGAGGCGCGCGCCGAATCCCTGGTGACGGCGGGAGTTGACGTGGTGGTCATCGACACGGCTCACGGCCATACCCGGAGTGTGATTGAGACCCTCGGCATGCTCAAGCGGACCTTTCCGGGGATCGAAGTCGTGGCCGGCAATGTGGCCACCGCAGAGGGCACCCGCGATCTGATTGAGGCCGGCGCCGACGCGGTCAAGGTCGGCATGGGACCGGCCTCGATCTGTACCACCCGGGTCGTGTCGGGCGTTGGCGTGCCGCAGCTGATGGCGATTACCAAGAGCGTCCGGGTGGCCGAAGACGCCGGCGTGCCGGTGATTTCCGACGGCGGTATTCGTTTTTCCGGCGACATGGTCAAGGCGCTGGCCGCCGGCGCCCACGCGGTCATGATCGGCAGCCTGTTTGCCGGCACCGAAGAGAGTCCCGGCGAGACGATTCTGTACCAGGGGCGGACCTATAAGCTCTACCGTGGCATGGGCTCTTTGGAGGCCATGCGCGAACGGGAGGGCAGCCGGAACCGCTATTTCCAGGACGACGCAGAGAGCGCCACCAAGCTCGTGCCCGAGGGTATTGAGGGCCGGGTGCCGTATAAGGGTGGCCTGGGCATGATCATCGACCAGATGGTCGGCGGCCTCAAGGCCGGGATGGGCTATACCGGCTGCCGGACCCTGGCCGAGTTGCGGACTGAGGCCCAGTTTGTGCGGGTCACCCCGGCCGGTCTGCGCGAGAACCACGTCCACGACGTGATTATTACCAAGGAAGCGCCCAATTACCGCATGGAGTAGGGGGGCTGCCCTCCGGCGTCATATGATTCTTATTCTTGATTTTGGCAGCCAATACACCCAGCTGATCGCCCGGCGCGTACGGGAAGCCCAGGTGTATTGCGAAATCCATCCCTACTCGGCGGCGGCCGAGGCCATCCGCCAGCTGCAACCCCAGGGTATTATCCTGTCGGGTGGGCCGGCCAGTGTGTATGAGGCCGACGCGCCCCGGCTGGAGGCGGCGGTGGTTGATACGCCGGTGCCTTTTCTGGGTATCTGCTACGGCATGGGTGTCCTGCACCAGCTGGCCGGGGCTCAGATGGTCAGGGCCGAGCGGCGGGAGTTTGGGGCGGCTCGGCTGTTTGTCGATGATACGCGCGATCTATTTGCCGGCTTCTCCGGCACCGACTCCAGCCAGGTGTGGATGAGCCACGGCGACAAGTCAGAGCGGCTGCCGGCCGGCTGGTCGGTGCTGGCCCACTCGCCGAACTCTCAGATCGCGGCCTGCCGCGATGCTTCGGGCCGTTTGTTCGGTGTGCAGTTTCATCCCGAGGTGGCGCATACCGAGCGTGGCCGCGAGGTGTTGCACAATTTTCTGTTTCGGGTGTGTGGCTGTCGGCCCGACTGGACCATGGAAGGCTTTGTCGAGCACGAGATTGCGCGCATCCGCCAACAGGTCGGCGACGGGCGGGTGGTGTGCGGGCTCAGCGGCGGGGTGGATTCCGCAGTCGTAGCCGCCCTGCTCAGCCGGGCGATCGGTGAGCGCCTGACGTGCATCTTTGTCGATAACGGTCTGCTGCGTCAGGGCGAGGCCGAGCAGGTCGAGCAGACCTTCTCCGGGCTCGGAATCCGGCTGCGGTGCGTCAATGCGGCCGAGCGCTTTCTCAAGAACCTCACCGGGGTCGAAGACCCGGAGCGCAAGCGTCGGATCATCGGTCACACCTTCATCGATGTCTTCGAGGAAGCCGCCCGCCCGCTGCGGGCCGACTTCCTGGCCCAGGGCACGCTGTACCCGGATGTGATCGAGTCGGTATCGTTCAGGGGCCCGTCGGCCACCATCAAAAGCCACCACAACGTCGGCGGCCTGCCCGAGCGCATGCGCCTGGCCCTGGTCGAGCCCTTGCGCGAGCTGTTCAAGGATGAGGTTCGGGTGCTGGGGCGGGTGCTGGGGCTGTCCGAGGAGATCGTCGGCCGCCAGCCTTTTCCCGGCCCGGGCCTGGCCATTCGTCTGCTCGGGGCGGTCGAGGAATCGCAGCTGGCGCTGCTGCGCCGGGCCGACGCCATCGTCGATGAGGAAATCCGGGCGGCGGATTTCTACCACAAGATGTGGCAGACCTTTGCCGTCCTGCTGCCGGTCAAAAGCGTCGGAGTCATGGGCGATGCGCGGACCTATGAGAACGTGGTCGCCATCCGGGCGGTCGAGAGCGTAGACGGCATGACCGCCGACTGGGCTCGGCTGCCGCACGAGTTGCTGAACACCATATCGAACCGCATCATCAACGAAGTCCGAGGCATCAACCGGGTCGTGCTGGATATTTCGTCCAAGCCGCCGGCAACCATCGAGTGGGAATGAGGAACGGCCGAGTGACGTGTGTCGAATGACGCCCGAGCGGTGACGGAGGGGAAGTCGGAATGGGATTCGTTCATCTGCACTTGCATACCCAGTACAGCCTGCTGGACGGGGCCAACAAGGTCTCGAATCTGATGCCCCAGGTGGCGGCCTATGACATGCCGGCGGTGGCCATGACCGACCACGGCAATATGTTCGGCGCGGTCGATTTTTATCGCACCGCAGCCCAGCACGGGGTCAAGCCGATTATCGGCTGTGAGGTGTATGTCGCCCCTCACAGCCGCTTTGACAAGAATGTCTCGGGAGCCGACAACCAGGAGCACGGCGGCAATTTTCATCTGGTCCTGCTGGCCATGAACCTGGACGGCTATCGCAACCTGTGCCGTCTGGTCACGGCCGGCTACACCGACGGCTTTTATCGCAAACCCCGAGTTGATAAGGCGCTGCTGCGCGAACTCAACAGCGGCATTATCGCCCTGTCGGGCTGTTTGAGCGGTGAGCTGGCGCGGACCATGCTGGGCAACCGCGAAAAGTCGGCGCGCGAGGTGGCCGAGGAGTACGCGGCCATTTTTGACGAGCGGTTTTACATTGAGATTCAGGCCAACCACCTGCCCCAGCAGGAGCAGCTCAACCCGGCCCTGATCGAGCTGGCCCGCGAGCTGTCGCTGCCGCTGGTGGCCACCAACGACTGCCACTACCTGCACGCCGAGGACGCCGAAGCCCACGAGGTGCTGCTGTGCGTACAGAGCGGCAAGGTCATGTCCGACGACAAACGCTGGCGGCTGGGCACCAATCAGCTGTACGTCAAGTCGCCCGAGGTGATGCGCGCCGAGTTTGCCGACCATCCCCAGGCCCTTGACGCGACCCTCGATATTGCCGAGCGGTGCAATCTGGAGCTGTCGTTCGGCGAGTTCAAGTTCCCGGTCTTTGCCATTCCCGAGCACGAATCCCTGGAGCAACACCTGGAGCGCGTCGCCCGCCAGGGGCTGGAGGAGCGCCTGAGGTTGATCCGGGACGCCAATCCCGAGTTCGGCCCGGAGGCCGAACAGGAGTACCGCCAGCGGCTGGCCTTCGAGCTCAAGGTGATCGGGGATATGGGCTTTGCCGGCTACTTCCTGATCGTGTCCGACTTCATTCTGTACGCCAAATCCCAGGGCATTCCGGTCGGTCCCGGCCGGGGGTCTGCGGCCGGCAGCCTGGTCGCCTACTGTCTGCAGATCACCGATGTCGATCCGATTCGCTACCAGCTGCTGTTTGAGCGCTTTCTCAACCCCGGCCGCAAGAGCATGCCGGATATTGACGTTGATTTCTGCTTTGAGCGCCGGGACGAGGTGATCCAGTACATCAAGGACAAATACGGCTCGGACAAGGTCGCCCAGATCATTACCTTTGGCACGCTCAAGGGCAAACAGGCCATCAAGGACGTGGGCCGCGCCCTGGAGTTCTCGTTCGGCGAAACCGACCGGATGGCCAAGCTCTATCCGGCGCCCAAACAGGGCAAGGATTTTCCGCTTGAGGCGGCGCTGGACATGGAGCCGCGGCTGCGCGAGATTCGGACCGCCGGCCAGCGCGAAGAGAAGCTGTTCGCCTACTCGCTGAAGCTCGAGGGTCTGCTCCGCCACGCCTCCAAGCACGCCGCCGGGCTGGTCATCTCGCCGACCGCGCTGGTCGATCACCTGCCCCTGTTTGTGGATAAAGAGGGCAGCGTGCTGACCCAGTTTGCCGGACCTGACGTTGACGCCATCGGGCTGATCAAGTTCGATTTTCTGGGCCTGAAGACCCTGACCCTGCTGGCCAATACGGTCAGCCGGATCAAAAAGACCCGTGGCCGTGAGATCAATCTGAGTACCCTGCCGCTGGACGACGCGACCACCTATCGCAAGCTGACCCACGGCGATACGGTCGGGGTTTTCCAGATGGAGGGCAGCGGCATCCGCAAGCTGATCACCCAGCTGAAACCCAGCTGTTTTGAAGACATCATTGCCGTCATCGCTCTGTTCCGACCCGGGCCTCTGGACAGCGGGGCGGCCGAACAGTTCATCCGTCGCAAACACGGCAAGGAGCCAACGACCTACCCCCACAAGCTACTCGAACCGGTGCTGAAGGAAACCTACGGCGTGACCATCTACCAGGAGCAGGTGATGCAGATCGCCCAGGTTCTGGCCGGCTACTCCCTGGCCGACGCCGACTCCTTACGCCGGGCTATGGGCAAAAAGAAAAAAGAGGTCATGCAGGAGGAGCGCGGCAAGTTCCTGGCCGGAGCCAAACACAACCGGATCCCGGAAAAAACGGCCAGCGAGATTTTTAACGCCATGGAAACCTTTGCGGCCTACGGCTTCAACAAGTCCCACGCCGCCGCCTATGCCCTGGTGGCCTACCAGACCGCCTGGTTCAAGGCGAACCATCCGGTCGAGTTCTACGCCGCCTCCATGTCGTTCGACATGGGCAATGCCGACAGGATCGCCAATTTCCGGCGCGAGCTGCAGCATGAAGGCATCGCCCTGCTGCCGCCCGACGTGAACCGGTCGGGAGTCGCCTTCACGGTCGAGGACGGCGCCGTGCGCTACGCCCTGGCGGCGCTCAAGAATGTCGGCGCTGCGGCGATGGAAAGCCTGGTGCGCGAGCGCGAGACCCAGGGCCGGTTCCGGGATGTCGGCGATCTTGCCGACCGGCTCGGCACCGGTGTCGTCAACAAGCGGCAGATGGAACATCTGATCAAGGCCGGGGCGCTGGATACGCTGAACCCGAACCGCCGGCAGCTGTTCGAGGGGGTGGACGCCATCACCCGGCTGGCGGCGGTCGCCGCCGACGACCGGTCGAGCAACCAGGTGAGCCTGTTCGGCGACGATCCGGCCGTCGCCGGCACGGCCCTGCGCCTGCCCGACGTGCCGGACTGGCCGCTGACCGACAGGTTGCGCCACGAGTTCGAGGCGGTCGGTGTCTACCTGTCGGCTCATCCGTTGGACAGCTACACCAAGAGCCTTGAGAAGCTGAAGGTCGTGTCCTATGGCCGGTTGGTCGAGCTGGCCCAGGCGGGAGAGCAGCCGTCCGTGGCAAAACTGGCCGGCACGGTGATCGGCCGCAAGGAGCGGCGCAACGCCAAGGGCAACAAGTACGCCTTCGTTCAGCTCAGCGATTCCAGCGGCATCTACGAGGTCACGGCCTTTTCCGAAGCCCTGGCGGACAGCCGCGACCTGCTGGACGATGCGGCGGAGACCAATGCGCCGGTGCTGGTCAATGCCGATATCCGGATCGAGGACGGCGATTCGGTGCGGCTTCTCGTGCGCTCGTTCTCCACCCTGGATTCGGCAGCGGCCCGCTCGACCCGCGGATTCCGGATTTACCTGGGCGGCGACGAGGCGGTCGGCCCGCTGCACGGCCTGCTTGTCCGGGAACGGGGCGGCCATGGCACTGTGGACTTGGTGGTGCCCTGGGGCGGGCGGGAGGCCGAAATCCGGCTCGGGACGACAATCCCGACCGCCCCGGCGATCCACCAGGCAATCAAGTCGATACCTGGCGTCGTTCACGTCGAGGAGGTATGAGCGGCCGGCCGCGCCATCTCTCCGTCACTTCGACCGGAGCCCCGGATCGAAGTCCGGGGTGGGGTGGAGAATTCTTTCACCCGCTGCGCCGGAGCCAAAGCGCCGAGCGTGCAGGATCTTTCCCTTTCGATTTCGCTCTGAGCAGGCTCCTTCGACGTCGCTCAGGACAGGCTGCTACGCGGTCCTTCGGACTGCGCCGGTCGAAATGACGAGAGGGGAGACGGCTGGCCGGATACGCGCCGCCGCGCCGTTCAGGATTTCCGGTCCGATACCCTTTGACGCGGGCGACCCCGTCCCCACATGACCGGGGATGAGCGAAATGGACGCACAGCATGTCGCCGGCACGGAAATCGCGCTGCCGCCGCCCGACCGGCAGGACGTCGACGGCATTTTCGACGATGCCGTCCGCCGCTATGTCGCCGGGCGGCGCGAACGGATACCGGCGTTCGTCGAGCGGAATTTCGGGCTTCGCGGGTCTCTGGAGCTGCATCGCCACGCACTCGGCCTCGACCTTGTGCGCGCGCCGTACAACGTCGTGGCCGGCGTAGCGACTGCGGCGTGCGGCGTCGGTGCTGCGGGGTTGCGGGCTGCCGGTGCGCGCGGGGCGGCGGCCCGGCTGACCGCCCGCAATCTGTTCTGGAAGACACGGGTCGCCCGCGAGCTGGAAGGGCGCCTGCCCACCGCCCTTCTGGAACTGCCTCTGGACCAGGGCGACCGCCGGACCGACCGCGACCGGCTGGTCGAAGAAGCCCTCTCGGATCCGCGAATGGCGGCGCATTTCGATCGCCTGCTGAAGATCGTCGGCGACCGGGCCGACGACCGCGCCTTTCGCGACAGGGTGAGCGCCGCCATGCAGGACTATCTCGGCAGCCGCGCGGCGGCGACCGATATCACAGCCTCCCTGTTCGCGGCCGGTGCGGGGTTCGTGGCCAGCCAGAAGTTCACCCCGGGGACGGCGGCCCTGTCCGGCGTCGTCGCCGGTTCGATCGCCCATTCGACCGCGGTTGCCGGTTTCTGGGCCGGTCCCTGGCTGGGCGGGCTGTATTACAGTCTGGTAT
>JAAXHF010000576.1 GCA_012271025.1 Deltaproteobacteria bacterium
AGGTCGGATTAGCGGAGCGTAATCCGACCTACACGGCTTCGGCTCGCGCCAAATTGAGGGCGGCACCGCGACCTACAGTCTCAGAGAGTTGTCTGCTGTATCGAAAGATGAGGATCGCCGGTCAGCGCCGGCGCTCAGCGGTCCGCCTTTCGGGATTTAATTGTGACGATCTTTTTCTCGGCGTCCTGAGCGGTTTCCCAGGCATCGTATTTGGTGGCACAGCACATCAGCACCTTGGCCAGGCTGGCCTTATGCTTGAGGCCGGCGTCCCGACAGGGACCGCAGGACCATAGCTCCTCTTTAATATTACCGATTTCTCCACCAATCACTTGTGGCATAAGCACCTCCCTTCTTTTCTTCTCTTATAGCGCAAGAGCTATTATCAGGTCCAGGGGCTGATATCCTGGCGGGGCTGTGCAGCAAAGCGATCAAAATTCGGTCCCAAGCGAAACTGCCGCTCACAATCGCCCGGTCCCACCACGCCGACTATGCACTTCATCCGTTCGTCTATGCCTGCCGTATAGGTGGCGTTGGCACAGCCAAAGCTCGTGCCGTAGAGACCGAGGCGCTCGGCATTATCGGGGAGAAAGATTTCCTTACAGTGCGGCCAGCGTTTTCTCAGCTTGGGCATCGCCTTTTTGGAAATGGGGCAGGACATATTTGGCAAAGCGCTGCATGGATTGCAGCACCAGATCGTGGTCCATCCCACCCCAGTTGAGAAAATAGATGAACTGGTCCATCTGCAAGTCTTTTTGAAAGCGTTCCAGCTTGGCAATGACTTGGTCGGGATCGCCAATCAGGGTGCGCTCATTGTACAGGACATCATACGTGAGCGTTTGCATCGTCGGAGCAAACTGGGCGTAGGATTTGTACTGCTCGGATTTGATCTTTTTGGGAAAGAGCGAGCCGGCCAGGTTCACATAGTTCATCACCGCCTGCTCGGCCTCGGCCTTGGCTTTGGCTGCGGTCTCTCCCACATAGGTGTGGAACAGGGCGATGACCTCTGTGCCGCCATGGCCATGCTGGCCGAGTTTCTCTTTGTAGGCGGCAATCTGGCCCTGCGTCACTTCGATGGGCAGCGGATAGGGCACCTGGAGAATGCTATAGCCTTTGCGCGCGGCCCAGTCATAGCTTTCGGGGCTGAGCGCGGCCGCGTACAGGGGAGGGTGCGGGGTTTGGAGGGGACGCGGCAAGATCGTGAGGTCGGTGACCTTGGTGAATTGTCCTTCAAAGCTGAGAGGGGCCTCCTGCCACGCCCGCAGAATCATCTCGACCCCTTCTTCAAGTCGCTGGCGGCCCTCGTCTTGCGACACGCCGATCCCGTCGTATTCAAACGGGAACAGACCGCGCCCAACCCCAAAGTCCAGCCGCCCACCACTCAGCACATCAACCAGGGCAAAATCTTCCGCGGCGCGGATGGGGTTGTCGAAGGGCACGAGGCTCACCGCCGTGCCCAGGCGAATCCGTTTGGTGCGTTCGGCCATAGCCGCCAAGAGCACCTGAGGGCGAGGCAGAATGCCGCCATAGCGGGTGAAATGATGCTCAGACACCCAGGCGGAATCAAAGCCCAGCTCCTCGGCTCGCTGGGTGAGATCAAGAAAATCTGTCAGATACTGTTGGGCTGACTTGACCTCGGGCCAGTGATCGAAAATACAAAACACGCCGATTTTCATCCTGTCTCTCTCCTGTCCCTATGCGTAAGAATGAGGATGCAGGCTTGGCTGTCTCAAGCTCAGTGCTTATCCGGCGACGACAAGACCTTGACCGGATCAGCCAGCGCTCCGAGCGGCAGCTTGAAACGATCCTCCATGCGCGCGTCATCGGCGGTGAACTCCCGGACCAGGCAGCAATACTCTAAGGAGATGCCGTTCGGATCTTTGAAGTAGATCGATTTGGCCCAGTTGTGATCGACGACATCGCTGACTTCGACACCTTTGGAGCGGAGTTCGTCGCGTTTCTGAGCCAGGGCGGCTTCATTGCCGGCCTCGAACGCAAAGTGATAAAAGCCGCCTGGCACGCCGAGCCCGCTGTTGATGCCGGCATCGTATTCACGCGGCACGCCGGGAACGTCTCGCGCTTCCATGAAGGCCATCAGCTGGTGGTGGCCGGTATCGAAGAAGATGTGACGGATCTTTCCCCCTTCCTCTATCTCGATCGTGTCGCACACCACCGGCTCGAAACCGAGCAGGTCTTCGTAGAACTCGCGGGTTTTGTCAAGGTCGAGCGTTGAAAGACCAATATGAGAAAATCCTCTGTTTGCCATGTGTCTGTCCTCCTTGGGGTGGTGAGCAGAAATCTGTGATGCTCTCTCAGCGGCCCTATAATACACCCGAGCAATCCCGTGTCCACACGATCCTGCCAGGCTGGAAGCGCTCATTCGCGCCCTGCTGCAACTGGCAGCAGCTCTGTCCTGAACGGGAGGACATCCGGCCGACCGCTGTCAGGATTTGTCCGCCAGCTCCCAATAGCTGCGCTGCACGGTCACGACCTGGGGCAACAGGGGCCGGCTGTCGCCCTCGGGCAGCGGCGTGTCGAGCTGCTCGCCGCCCATTTCGTCCAGGACCCGCAGGGTGGATTTTTCGAGCCCGGTGAGGTCATAGCCGCCTTCCAACAGAGCCGCGCAGCGCCCCTCGGCGTGGTCGCGGGCGATCCGCAGCAGCACCCGGGCCAGGCCGCCGAAGCCCGCCTCGGTCATCCGCAGGCCGCCCAGGGGGTCACGGACATGGGCGTCAAAACCGGCCGAAATCAGCACAAACTGGGGGTCGAACTGGCGGCAGATGGGGTCAAGAATCGTCTCGAACAGGTGCTGGTATTCGGCGTCTCCCCAGCCGGCCGGGATGGGCAGGTTGACCGTATAGCCCGCGCCCGCACCTTGGCCGACATCCTCGGCCGCGCCGGTGCCCGGATAGTAGGGGTATTGATGGGTCGAGGCGTACAGCACGCCCGGATCGTCGTAAAAGCTGTGCTGGCTGCCGTTGCCGTGGTGCAGGTCCCAGTCCATGAGCAGCACGCGGCTGAGGCCGAAGCGCTCGCGGAGGTACTGGGCGCCGATGGCCGCGCTGTTAAACAGGCAAAAGCCCATCGCCCGGTTGCGCTCGGCATGATGACCGGGCGGGCGGACCAGACCAAAGCCGTTGTCCACCTCGCCGTCCATGACCGCGTCGAGGATGGCCAGCAGGCCGCCGGTGGCCAGGCGGGCGGTGTCGTAGGACAGGGCCGACACCTGGGTATCGGCGTCAAAGGCGAAGCCGGGTTGGCCGGCCGTTGCCGCCACCCGGCCGATATGGGCCGTGTCGTGAATCAAGCCGATTTCGTCCTCGCTGGCCAGACGGGGAGATACGGAGGTCAGCCCAGGTCGCCGGTAGGACTCGACCGCCCGCAGCAGGCTGCCGATCCGGGCCGGTCGTTCCGGGTGCTGCTGACCGGGTTGGTGGTCCTGGTAGCGGGTGTCAATAACGAGACCTGTCCGAAGCATGCTGAGTCCCCTTTCGCTTGCGTCGATTGTCCGATTATACTAGCGTGATCCGCTAAAGCTAAGGGTGAGCGATGTTCGGTATTGGTGCGCCTGAATTGATTGTGATTCTCGTGGTTGCCCTGGTCGTGCTGGGCCCGAAACGCCTGCCCGAGCTGGCCAGGGGGCTGGGCAGGACGCTGGGTGAGTTTCGACGCGCCACCAGCGGGGTGAGCGAAGAGTTGGACAACGCCCGCGTTCTGCTCGAAGAGGAGGTCCGCCAGGCCGAACACAGTGCGCGAGCCGGGGACAGAGCGGACGCTGATGACCATCAGATCAAGAAGAGATCATCGTCCACTTTGCCCGCTTCAACCGAACCGCGTATCGCCGCCCCTGCCCAAGCCAGCGACGCGGAGCCGCAACCGGACGCCGCGTCCCAGCCTGACAAGGAGAAGCCCGCTCAATGACCCCTGACGACACCACGATGTCGCTCATGGGTCATCTGGAAGAACTCCGATCCCGCATCGTCAAGGCTCTGCTGTCCATAGCCGTGGCGTTCGTGCCGACCTATGTGTTTGCCGACTGGCTGTTCGGCTTTCTGCGCGAGCCGCTGCTGCACGCCTGTCCCGACTGTAGCCTGATCGGCACCAGTCCGACCGAAGCCTTTTTTACCAAGATCAAGGTCGCCTTCATTGCCGCCCTGTTCCTGGCCAGTCCCGGGGTGTTCTACCAGGTGTGGCGCTTTGTGGCGCCGGGTCTATACGCCCATGAAAAGCGCTATGTGTGGCCGTTTGTCGGCTTTTGTTCGTTCTTCTTTGTGCTGGGCGGCGGGTTCTGCTACACGGTCGTCCTGCCCATTGCCTACGCCTTTTTTATCGAGCAGTTCGAGAGCATCGACGTTGAGGCGACCCTGCGTATCAGCGAATACCTGAGCTTCAGCGCGCGCACCCTGCTGGCCTTTGGCGTGACCTTTCAGCTCCCGATTCTGAGTTTTTTCTTTGCCCGGATCGGCCTGCTGACCCACCGTACCCTGATCGGCGCCTTTCGCTACGCTGTCCTGGCGATCTTTGTCCTGGCCGCAGTGCTGACCCCGCCCGACGCCGTTTCCCAGCTCCTGCTGGCCGGGCCGCTGATCCTGCTGTACGGGCTGAGTATCGGGGTGGCCTACGTGTTTGCCAGAGCGCCGGACGATAACGCCGACAGCTGAGCCTATTCCCCGCGCCGGATCTTCTCCACCAGCCAGTCGCCGTCCGCATCGTGCTCGGCCGGCGGAGGAATCTCGTACAGCTCCAACTCCTGACTGAGGGCGTGCAGGACCGCCCGCACGTGGTCGATAAAATCCGGCATGGCCAGGACCACAATCGTGGCTTTTTTGCGGTCAACCGTCCGCACAATGCCGAGGTCCTCGTACGATTCGAGGATGAACTTGATGTAGGCGATGTCCGTCCGCCGGACCCGCAGATAGATTTCGATGACGTCCATAGGAACTGGGCCTACTGTGCGGTCTGAGACCTGTAGGGGCAACCCCCTGTGGTTGCCCGGGGCGGGGGACCAGCTGTGGCCTCTCAGCTTGACGGCCTGAGCACGGCTGACTACAGTTGGCGAACGCCGGTCCGTGCCGCACCGAGCGGCGGCCGGAAGAAGGAGGGTTTCATGCCGGGGCTTGCACTGGAAGGCTTTAGGATTATCGAATGCGGCGACATGGTCGGCGCGTCCTATGCGGCCAAGCTGATGGCTGATATGGGCGCCGAGGTGATCAAGATTGAACCGCCCGGCGGCGACACAGCTCGCCAGCGGGGACCGTTTCCGGGCGGCACACCCCACCCCGAAAAAAGCGGTTTGTACCTGTATCTGAACACCAATAAGCGGGGCGTGACCCTGGATATGACCGACAGCCGCGGCCGGGCGGTGTTCGACCGGCTGGTCGCCAAGGCCGACCTGCTGATCCACAACGTCCATCCGACCCGCATGGCCGCCCAGGGTCTGGACTATGAACGTCTGGCCGGGCTGAACGCCGGGCTGGTCATGACCTCGATCACGCCCTTTGGCCTCAGCGGGCCGCGCAAGGACTATGCAGCCTACGACCTGACGACCTGGAACGCGGGCGGGCTGTGTTACCTGAACGGTGGCGGCCCAGGTAGCGAGGATTTGCCGCCGCTGCGGGTGTTTGGCCAGCAGTCGGGCTTTCAGGCCGGCATTCACGCCGCAACGGCCTCGCTGGCCGCCCTGTTCTCGCGTTTTCAGGACGGACACGGTCAGCACATCGATTTTTCAATCCAGGAGTGTCTGATGGGCATCTCCGAGTTTGCCGGCATCATGCCGACCTATGCCGATCAGGTCGTGGTGCGTTTTACCGGCAATAAGGCCATCCGACCGCTCGACATCATGGAGTGCAAAGACGGCTGGATCTATGTCGCCTGCGTTGAGGAACACCAGTGGCAGCGCTTTGTCGATCTGATGGGCAACCCGGACTGGGCCGACGAGGAGATCTTCAAGACCCGGCTGGACCGGGCCGAGAACTGGGACGCGCTCCAGCTGTTCATGGAGCCGTGGATCAAAGAGCAGTCGGTCGATGAGCTGTACCATCTGGCCCAGTCTCGTCGCATTCCGTTTGCCCCGGTCTCGACCATGGGCGACCTGCTGAACTCCGAGCATCTGAAAGTCCGCGGCTTTTTTGCCGAAGTCGCCCATCCTGAGGCCGGTACCCATACCTACCCGACCGCCCCTCACACCATGTCCGAAACACCCTGGACGCTGCGTCGCCCGGCGCCGTGTCTGGGCCAGCATAACACCGAGGTGTATGCCGAGCTGGGCATGGCCGAGCAGGAGCTGGCGCAGCTTCAGCAGGCCGGCATTATCTAACTGGGAGACACGCCATGAGCAAACCACCACTGGACGGAATTCGTGTTGCCGACTTTTGTTGGGCCTGGGCCGGACCCTACGGGGCGCTCCAGCTGGCCCATCTGGGCGCCGAAGTCATTCGGATTGAGAGCCAGACCCGGCTGTGTCCGTCGCGGATGATTCCCCCCTGGGCCGACAACGAGACGGGTATCAATCGCTGCGGCTATTTCAACCAGTACAATCAGGGCAAGCGTTCCCTGTCGCTCGATCTGAAGAAGCCCGAGGGCATACAGCTGGCCAAACAGCTCGTCGCCAAAAGCGATATTGTGATCGAAAACTTTGCCGGCGGGGTGATGGAAAAAATGGGCCTGGGCTATGAGGTCCTGCGCACGATCAAGCCCGACATCATCATGGCCTCGCTGTCGGGCTACGGTCAGACCGGCCCGGAGAAGGGCTATGTGTCGTACGGGCCGCCCCAGGTGGCGCTGAGCGGCATGTCGGCCCTAACCGGCTATATTGACGACGGGCCGCGTCAGGCCGGCTTTTCGTACGGCGATCCAAACGGCGGCGTCCACGGCTCGTACGCCATCATGTGCGCCCTGCTGCACCGTGAAAAAACCGGCCACGGCCAGTATATCGACCTCTCCCAGCGCGAAGCCTGCGCCATGCTGCTGCCCGAAGCCATCATGGACTACACCATGAACGGCAACCAGCCGCCGCGCATGGGCAACCGCGATCCGTATATGGCGCCCCACGGCGTCTTTCGCAGCCGGGGCGACGACGCCTGGGTCAGTATCGTAGTCGGGACCGAGGACGAATGGCGGCAGTGCTGCGCGGCGATCGGTCAGCCCGACTTGGCCGACGATCCGCGCTTTGCCAGTGCCGCCGACCGCAAGGCCAACGAAGACGAGCTGGAACAGATCGTGACCGCCTGGACCCGGGAGCGGACCGCCCAAGAGGCGACCGAGACGCTCCAAGCAGTTGGGGTGGCGGCCTATCCGGCTCTGAACGGCCGGGAAATGCTGACCGACCCGCAGGTTGAAGCCCGCAGCACCTATGTCGAGCACGACCACCCGGAGATCGGCGTGCGTCGCCACCTGGGGATTCCGTGGAAGATGTCGCACACCCCGTGTGAGGTGTGGCGACACGCTCCGACCTTTGGACAGGATAACGACTATGTGCTGACCGAGGTGCTGGGCCTCGGCCCGGCCGAGGTGGCCGGACTGAAGGAAAAAGAGGTCCTGAACTGAGCGGCGGCGCTAGAAGCCGTACAGCCGATGGATGTTCTCGTAGGTGATCTTGCGCTTGATCTCCTCTGACACGTCGGCAAAGTTCTGCTCAATGATCGCCCGTGAGTTGGGCCAGGTCGAGGCCCGGTGGGGGAAGTCAGACGCCCACATGAAGTTGTCCTGGCCGACCAGTTGGCTGGTCAGCACGCCGGGCCGGTCGTCCTGGAAGGTGGCGTAGACCTGGCGCGTGAAGTACTCGCTGGGCAGCATGGTGATGGGGGTCGGGTCGATATAGCGCAGCGTCTCGTAGGAGATGTCCAGCCGGTTGAGATAGTGGGCGATCCAGCCGATGTCGTTTTCGGCCGACACCAGCCTGAGGCCGGGAAAGCGCTCAAGCACACCGTTGTAGATCAGATCGGTCAGCGAATACTGGACCTCGTGGATGATCGACATATTGGAGGCCACCCGGCCCTTCTTGAGCCGAATGTTCTGCTTGCCGGTCAGGATGTGGAGGCTGACCGGCATCTGCAAGTCCTGAGCCGCCGCCCAGAACGGATCGAAATGGGCGTCGCTGAACGGCACGTCGCCGGGAGCGGCCGCGTTGATCATCGCGCCCCGGAGCCCCTTGTCGGCAATCCGCTGGAGTTCATGGACGGCCTGGTCAACATCCTGCATGGCAATCAGGCCCAGCCCGATCAGCCGTTTCGGGTCGTGGCCGGAAAACTCCGCCATCCAGTCGTTATAGGCCCGGAAGCTGGCCCACTGGAGATTGACATCTTTGAGGTGGAACAGAAACATGCCTAGCGTGGTGTACAACACCTCGCCCTCGACCCCGTCAATGTCCTGGTCTTTGAGGCGCTCGACCGGGTCCCAGCCGCTGGGCCGGGCCTCCTCGTAGCCGACATTCTGGTTGGTCTCCAGGTCTTTGGGGTCTTTGCCCGCAGCAAAGCCGCCCCCGACCGGAAATGGGGTCAGGCCCTCAGCCACAAAAAAGCTGCCCGGTTTGCCCTCGTGGTTTTTGATCACGCGTGGGGCGCGGTCACGAAAGGTCTGATCAATACGCTCCAGCCACAGGTCGGCCGGTTCCATGGTATGCGAGTCCGCCGAGAAAATTGCGCCGTTTGCCATCATCGTCCCTCCTGGCTCATAGAAAGCCTGATTATCCCGCACACGCTTTCCGTCTGTCAACGGAAAAAAGATATCGTCGATGACCGGACCCATAGTGGGGGTCTTTGAACTGCGACAATAAGGACAGGAGGCAGGTCTGAAACCTGCTCCTCCTGACCCGTGTGTATGCGGGCATAGCTGTATTGATAGCTGTCATTCGTGCTATCCTCTCTCGGTGGATCAGAGCTTCGAGTGGGACGAGAAAAAGAACAGCGAAAACCAATTGAAGCATGGAGTCGCGTTTGAAGCTGCGCAGTACGCCTTCGCTGATCCGCAGCGTGTGATCGCCAAAGATCTGTTCCATAGCCAGGAAGAGGAAAGATATTATTGTTTCGGCAAGGTCGGCGCTGGGTATTGGCGAAAAGGAAAACAGACCTATGAAGAAGAAAATCACATACACGGATGAACCTCTGGGCAATGTCCAAGTCGTGGAGGATTTTTTGCCACCGCCCGAGCAACTCGTTTTCAAGGAAGGGGAGATCAAAGTTAAGGGCTACGCACCCACCGGAAAGAGTGAATCTATGGACTACTCCCCCTCTACTTTCGATGAGAACATCTATGCTACCTCCTTCGGACACAGGCTGTGGTACGACTTCTTAATCCAAGATGAAATCATCGGTCTCATGGAGAACGCGAGCGATAATGGAAAACCGGCTGTGGAGCCTCTGAATCAGCGCCTCCCCGGACGGTATAAACAAGATTTCGACCAATGTGGACAAGTGGACCTATTCAAACAGATGATCGGTCGCATGATACGTCAGATACTTGAAGGGCGCGGCTACGAATTGGAGCGGGGTAGCGTCCTAGTCGAGCCACCGGGAGAATTCTTCACTACGGGGAGCGTGTATAGGCGAAAAGCGTAATGTATGAGATGGGGCTTCAGTATCTACCATTTTGAATCCTGACAAGTGAGCCGTATGAGTCTGAGTAGTCTTTTGATCGCCAATCGAGGCGAAATCGCCATTCGTATTGCGCGGGCCGCGGCCGAACTGGGGCTGCGGACCGTGGCCGTGTTTTCCGAGGACGATGCCCAGTCGCTGCATACCCGCAAGGCCGATGAAGCCCAGCCGCTGGGCGGGACCGGTCCGGCCGCCTATCTCGACGCCGGGCGGATTGTGGAGCTGGCCAAACAGGCCGGCTGTGAGGCCATTCATCCGGGCTACGGATTTCTGAGTGAAAATGCCGACTTTGCCCGCCGGTGTGCCGAGGCGGGTGTCACCTTTGTCGGACCCCGCCCGGACATCCTCGAGCTGTTTGGCGATAAAGTCCAGGCTCGGACCTTGGCCCAGCGCTGCGGTGTTCCCGTTTTGCCAGGCACGACCCAGCCGACCAGCCTGGATGAGGCCCGCGCGTTTTTCGCCTCTCTGGGCGACGGCGGAGCCATGCTGATCAAAGCCGTGGCCGGTGGTGGGGGACGCGGGATGCGTATGGTTCACAGCGCCGACGAGCTTGAGGAGGCGTATGCGCGCTGCCAGTCCGAGGCAAAAACCGCGTTTGGGAATGGTGCTGTGTATGTTGAGCGCCTGATTTCCCGCGCGCGACATATCGAGGTCCAGATTGTCGGCGACGGGTCCGGTGCGGTGAGCCACGTGTGGGAGCGCGAGTGCAGTATCCAGCGTCGCCATCAGAAGCTGGTCGAGGTCGCTCCCAGCCCCGGACTGCCGACCCGGCTGCGCGACCGACTCATCGCCTCGGCGGTCAGACTGGCCGAGACCGTCAAGTACAATAGTCTTGGTACCTTCGAGTTCCTGGTCGATGCCGCGACTGCCGAAGACGGGGCCGAGTACGCCTTCATTGAGACCAACGCCCGTTTACAGGTTGAACATACCGTGACCGAAGAGGTCACCGGGCTTGATCTGGTCAAACTCCAGCTCCAGCTGGCGACCGGACAGTCGCTGGCCGGCCTGGCCTTCGAGCAGGCCGATATCCCCCAACCGCGCGGCTTTGCCCTGCAGGCCCGGATCAATATGGAGACTATGCAGGCCGACGGCGACGCCCGGCCCGCAGGTGGGCTGCTGAACACATTTGAGCTGCCCTCAGGCCCCGGCCTGCGCGTTGATTCGTTCGGCTATGCCGGCTATCGGACCAGCCCGCGCTTCGACTCCCTGCTGGCCAAGCTCGTTGCCTCTTCGCCGTCCCGTGAATTTCGCGACGTGGTCACGCGCGCCTACCGCGCCTTATGCGAGTGCAAGATCGAAGGCGTGGCGACCAATATCCCGTTTTTGCAGAGCCTGTTGCGCCATCCCGATTTTGTCGAAAACCGGGTGTATACCCGCTTTGTTGAAGAGCATATCGCCGACCTCGTGTCGGCTGAGCAGCACCATCAGCAGCTGTTTTTTGCGCCGGCGGCAGACTCCGGCTCGGAATCCAGGCTGGCGGGCGTAAAGGTCGATGCCGGCGATCCCCTGGCGGTGCTGCATTTTGGTAAAGGCGAGGGCGATGGGCAGACGCTGCCAACGACTGCTGCACCGGCCGCCGCAGCTCCGGTCGAGATTGTCGGGCCGGAGGGCAGTGTTGCGGTCACGGCGCCCATACAGGGCACGATTGTCAGCCTCGATGTCCACGAGGGCGAGGCGGTGTATAGCGGTAAGCAGCTGCTCATCATGGAAGCCATGAAGATGGAGCACGTCATCGCCGCCGAGCTGAGCGGCATCGTGCAAGAAGTCACGGTGGCTGAGGGCGATACGGTGTATGAGGGTCATCCTCTGGTCTTCGTCCAAGAGGGCGAGGTCGATGTGGCCGCCTCGCGCGAACAGCAGGAGATTGATCTGGACTACATTCGCCCCGACCTGGCCGAGGTGGTTGAACGGCACGAGATCGGGCTCGATGCTGCCCGGCCCCAAGCCGTTGCCCGCCGCCGCAAGACCGGCCAGCGCACCAGCCGTGAGAATATCGCCGCCCTGTGCGACCCCGAGACCTTTGTCGAGTACGGCCCGATGGTCATCGCCGCCCAGCGTCAGCGCCGTTCGCTCGAAGACCTGATCAAGAACACCCCCGCCGACGGCATGCTGGCCGGTGTCGGCAGCATCAACGGCGAGCTGTTTGACGACGAGCGCGCCCAGTGCATTGTGCTGGCCTACGACTACACGGTCCTGGCCGGCACCCAGGGGTTCAAGAACCACTACAAAAAGGACCGTATGTTCGAGTTGGCCGAGAAGTGGAAACGGCCGGTCGTGTTCTTTGCCGAAGGCGGCGGGGGCCGCCCCGGTGATACCGACTGGTCGAGTCCGGCCGGTCTGGATGTCATGGCCTTTCACCTGTGGGGCAGGCTGAGCGGTCTGGTGCCGCTGGTCGGCGTGACCTCGGGCCGCTGCTTTGCCGGCAACGCGGTCATCCTGGGCTGCTGCGACGTGATTATTGCCACCGAGGGCTCCAACATCGGCATGGGCGGTCCGGCCATGATTGAGGGCGGTGGCCTGGGCGTGTTCCGGCCCGAAGATGTCGGACCGATGGATGTGCAGGTGCCGAACGGGGTAGTGGATATTGCGGTCAAGGATGAGGCTGAGGCCGTGGTCGTGGCCAAGCGGTATCTGTCGTATTTCCAGGGCGTGATTGCCGACTGGCAGTGCGCCGACCAGCGCCTGCTGCGCCGCATCGTGCCCGAAAACCGTCTGCGGGTGTACGAAATCCGGGATGTCATCGACACGCTGGCCGACACCGACTCGGTGCTGGAAATCCGGCGTCACTTCGGCCTGGGCATGGTCACCGCCTTTGCCCGCATCGAGGGGCGGCCAATCGGGATTATCGCCAACAATCCCAAGCATCTGGGGGGCGCGATTGACAGCGAGGCTGCGGACAAGGCCACGCGCTTCATGCAGCTGTGCGACGCCTTTGATATTCCGATCCTGATGCTGTGCGACACGCCGGGCAATATGGTCGGCCCCGAGGCTGAGAAAGCTGCCCTGGTGCGGCACTGCTGTCGGATGTTTGTGACCGGGTCGAGTGTCAGCGTGCCCTTTTTCACCATTGTGCTGCGCAAATCCTACGGTCTGGGCGCTCAGGGCATGGCTGGCGGCAGTTTCAAGGCGCCCTTCTTTGCCGTTTCGTGGCCGACCGGAGAGTTTGGCGGGATGGGCCTGGAGGGCGCGGTCAAGCTCGGTTTCCGCAAAGAGCTGGCCGAACTGGAAGACCCCCAGAAACGCCAGGAGTTATACGAGCAGCTGGTCGACAAGATGTATGAGAACGGTAAGGCGCTCAGCACCGCAACCTACTTTGAGATTGACGATGTGATTGACCCGGCGGAGTCCCGGCGGTGGATCATGGCCGCGCTACGCTCGGTGCCGCCGCCGCCCGCCCGCGAGGGCAAGAAGCGGCCGTGTGTGGATACCTGGTAGGCGGTCGGGCTTGCCCGCAGGGCGAATCAGCGGCCCACAAAGTTGCCCGGGCGCCGCTCGGCTACGGCTTTGACGCCCTCTTTGTGATCCTCGGTTTTCTGTAGCCAGTGCTGTTCCTTGAACTCGTGGTCGGTGGCCTGCTTGATCGCGGCGGCCAGCGCGCCGCGCATGGTCGCCCGCACCGACTGAACGGCCAGGGGCGCGCTCTCGGCAATCTCTGTGGCCAGTTCCAGGGCTACGCTGCGGACCTCACTCTGCTCGGTCAGCACATCGCCCATCCCCCAGGCATAAGCTTCCTCACCGCCGATCCGCCGCCCGGTGTAGAACATGAGATTGGCGCGTTGCTCGCCGATCAGACGCGGCAGGGTATGGGTGAGTCCAAAACCGGGGTGAAAGCCGAGTTTGGTAAAATTTGCCGAAAAGCGTGTCTGGGGACACACCACCCGGAAGTCGGGCACCAGCGCCAGCCCAAAGCCGCCGCCGATGGCCGCACCCTGAATGGCGCCGACAATCGGTTTTTTGCAGGCAAACAGCCGCACGGCCTCAGCGTACAGCGGGTTGCCGCTCTCGACATTGCGGAGGTCCCGCTCGGCCTGGCCGGTATGAAAGTTCGCGCCTGCGCAGAAGTGCTTGCCCTGGGCGGCCAGGACGCTGGCGCGGCAGTCGTGCTCGGCATCCAGGGCCTCAAACGCGTCGGCCAGAGACCGGATGAGGTTGGTATCAAAGAAATTATTGGGGGGGCGCTGAATCTCCACCGTTGCAATATGGTCGGTCAGGCTCACCTCAAC
>JAAXHF010000256.1 GCA_012271025.1 Deltaproteobacteria bacterium
AGCGGCGCCGGCCACGACGCCATGGTGCTGAGCCGCTACCTGCCGAGCGCCATGCTGTTCATTCCCAGCATCGGCGGCCGCAGCCACGACACAGCGGAGAACACCACCGAGCAGGATATCTGTCTGGGAGCGGACATTCTGGCTCACAGCCTTGAGCTGTGGGCGCGACAAAAGGGGCTGGCATGAGGATTAAGATCATCAACCCCAACACCTCGGCTGAGATGACCCGGGCTATCGGCGCGGCCGGCCGCTCGGTGGCGCGACCCGGCACCGCAATCACCGCCGTCAGCCCGGCCTATGGTCCGGCGTCCATCGAATCCTACTACGACGACTACCTGAGCATTCCCGGCCTGCTCGAAGAGATCGCAACCGGTGACGCCGAGGGCTACGACGCCTACATCATCGCCTGTTACGGCGACCCCGGCTTACACGCCGCCCGCGAGCTGACCACCAGGCCGGTCGTGGGCATTGCCGAAGCCTCGCTGTATATGGCGGCCATGCTGGCCGCGCGTTTCTCCATCGTCACCGTCATCCCGCGCACCCGAACCATGCTGGAGGAAATGGTCGCCGGCTATGGGTTTCGGGACAGAGTCGTCAGCATTCGCACCTCGCCCTTGTACGTGCTGGACGTGGAAAAAGATCCCGACGGCGCACTCGACACGCTGCGAATCGAAGCCCGCAGAGCGCGCGACGAAGACGATGCCGAGGCCATCCTGTTGGGCTGTGCGGGGTTTACCCAGTTTGCCGACGACCTGGAGCGCGAGTTGGAAATCCCGGTTCTCGACGGTGTTGTTTGCGCGGTGAAAGCCGCCGAGTTGCTGGTTGAGCTGGGCAAGACCACCAGCAAGCACAAAACCTACCGTCCGCCCGAGAAAAAGCCCTACACTGGAATCCTGGCAGGCTTCGGCTCGTCACGGCGGTAGTCGAAGGCTGCCCCGGTTATCAACCTGTGGGAAAGTGAGGGACCGACTATGACACACGTATCGACCCAGCCCACGAGCGTAGCCGACTGTTACGCCGCCCTGGAAGAGCGCATCCTGGCCCGCGATCAGATCGGCGCCAGCGAGGTCTACTACGACCTGTACCGCCAGGGCCGCCCGCTCGACGAGTTGCTGCTCGAAGCGATCCGGATTCACGGACCCTATACCCACGTGCCCTACCACGAGCGCATCGACGACGGCTTCGTCAACTTCGTCAACAACGATCACTGTCTGCTCAGCGCGCGGGCCACGCTCAACCTGGTCAAACTGCTGCCGCCCGAGGCGGCCGGCCTGGCCATGGCCCAGACCATCTGGTACATCCCGACCGGCCTCGACATCTGGAACCAGAAGATTCTCAAAGCGCCGGGCCACTACGCCCGGGGAGCCGAGCTGCCCCCCGGGCCGCCACCCGCGCCCGTCGTGCACTGGCCCGACCAGGAGCCGGAGCACCTGGAAGGTCCGCTGCGCGAGCGTCTGGGGCACTGGCTGAGCCTGGTGCATCGGGGCCAGGTGCTGGAAGCGTATCGGGTATTCCTCGGCCTGATGCAAGAGCCGCAGTACCGACGTGAGGTGCTGGCCGAACTCGTGTTCGCCGGCCTCATCGATGTGCAGGACCGGATGCTCTACAACCGGTCGTACACCACCGGTCACAAGGGCTATCGGGCGCGTTCGACCGTTGAACTCGGCGAGGCGGTCGGCTGGGACCGCGCCCAGCCCATCCTGTACGCTGGCGTGCCCGACATGGCGGTCGGCCCGCGCTGGTATTCGACCTACGAGATGGCCTGCAACGCCATCACGGTCTACATCGAGAACGACAAGATCTCGGCCATTCCCTACGCCGGCACGACCGAGCGCGAGCGCGCCCTTCTGGCCAACACGGAGCCGATTGACCCGACCGAGACGCACGACCTCGTGCACCGCCTCATCCGCGAGCCGGAACCGGCCGGGATCGAGCGCATCGCCGAGCTGCTGCGGGCCGGCACCCGTCTGTCCGACCTCCTCGACGCGATTCGTCTCGGCGCCGCCCAGACCGTGCTTGAGACCAGGAATCCGAACAATTTCGCCATGTCTCAACACTGCTACGAATACGTCAGCAGCCTGGGATGGTTTGTGGACAACTTCGACCATCCACACCGGGTCAAGCTGCTGTTCCTGGCCGCCTCGTTTCTCGAACGCACCGCCCACCATCAGGCTCACACCGGGGACATGCAGCCCGGCGAGATCGCGGCGCCGGCCGGGTCGGACCGCCTCCCGCCCGAGGCGATCCTCGACCGTCTGGAGGCGGCCGCAGTCAGCTTCGATAAGGAGGGCAGCACGGCCTGGACCCGGGCCTATCTCGACTCCGGCGCCGACCGGGCACGGCTCGTGCAGCGGCTGGCCCTGGCCGCCTGCCGCACCGGCAACGACCCCCACAACCAGGAGATCGCCCAATGCCTGCTTGAGGACTGCGTATCGGGGCGGACTGCGGACCCGGACCGGCTGCTGCTGGCCTGTGCCCACCACACCGCCGGCCATCGCAAGTACGGCGATTTCCTGGAGGCCAGTCGGCGCTTCGGGGCAGCCTTCGACCTGCCCGACTTGCAGGCCTGACGCGCGGCGCCCCTAGCTCTGCCCCGACCCGATGGGCTATAAGGACTGCCCAGACGCGTTGCCAAAAGGAGGACCGTATGGCGGGAGCATTAGACGGAATCAAAGTCCTGGAGCTGACCCGGGTGGGACCTGGGGCGTTCTGCACCATGATGCTGGCGGACATGGGCGCCGAGGTGCTCAAGATTGAGGCGCCGCCGTCGGGCAAGCTGGCCGGCTCGGGCGCTTCGCCGACCCCCGATCAGGCCAGGAAGCTGGCCACCAACTTCACCAACCGCAACAAAAAAAGTATCACCCTCAACCTCAAGGAAGCCGCCGGGCAGGCCGTCCTGCAAGACCTGGCCAAAGACCATGACGTGCTGGTCGAGGGCTTTCGGCCCGGGGTGATGGGGCGCCTGGGCGGCGATTACGACACGCTCAGTAAACTCAACCCGCGCCTGGTGTACTGCTCGCTGAGCGGCTTTGGCCAGGACGGGCCGTACCGGGACTATCCGGCCCACGATCTGAACTATCTGGCCCTCGGCGGCGTGCTCAACCTGATCGGTCAGCCCGAAGGGCCGCCGGCCATTCCGCTCAATATCATCGCCGACTACGCCGGCGCGTCCATGCACGGCGTGACTGGCATCATGTTTGCGCTGTTCGCCCGGGAGCGCACCGGCAAGGGCCAGCTGGTTGACGTGTCCTACCTCGACACCACCATCTCCCTGCTGGCGGCTACGCCCAATGTGCGCGACTATTTTGCCGACGGCACCATGCCGGGCCGGGGCAAGGGCGTTTTTGGCGGCGGGTTTGCCTACTACAGCGTCTACAATACCAAAGACAACAAGCAGCTCAGCATCGGCTGCACCGAGCCGTGGCTGTGGAACAATCTGTGTGACGCGCTGGACCGCCCGGACTGGAAAGACTGCGGCATGAAGGCCGGCGACTTCTCGCAGACCACGACCGAGCGGCACCAGCAGGTACGCCAGGAACTCCAGGCCGTGCTGATGACCAGAACCTGCGACGAGTGGTACGACTTTTTGACCAAGGCCGACGTGTGTGTGGGCAAGGTCTACGACGTGCCGGAAGTCTTTGACGATCCCCAGGTCCGCCACCGGCAGATGGCGGTCGAACTCGACCACCCCCAGGCCGGCAAGGTGACCCAGGCCGGGGTGGCGGTCAAGCTGTCCGACACGCCGGGCTCCATCCGCTCCTTTGCCCCGTCCATCGGTCAGCATACCCAGGAAGTGCTGGACAGCCTGGGCTACAGCGCGGACAAAATCGCCGAGTTGCGCGACAAACGGGTGGTGTAGGGGCAGGCCCCCGTGCCTGCCCTCACCACGCAGGTCCGACGGCGTAGGGGCGACCGGCCGGTCGTCCCTGCCACTGGATCATATACGGGAAACGAGTGTGGCATAGGGGTTAGCAATGCGCCTCCGCTTCGACCTCGGCACCGTCGTGCTGGACGAGCCGCCGCACGACTTCCAGCCGCCGGCCTGCCTGCACTGGGACGGCCGGGTTGACCGCTGGCGGGCCCAGGCCCACCACTACCGCCCACTGCTCGAACACCTCAAGGGGGCCGGCCTTGAGTGCCGCAACGCAGCCCCGGCCTATCCGACGCTGACACTCAGCAGCCATCTTGAACACGACCCGCATCCGTTTCAGACCGAGGCGCTGGCCGCCTGGCAGCGGGCCGGGCGACGGGGGGTGATTGTCCTGCCGACCGGCGCGGGCAAGAGCCAGGTCGGCCAGATGGCGATTGCCAGCGTGCAGCGCGGGGCGCTGGTGGTTGCCCCGACCATCGACCTCATGAACCAGTGGTATGACCTGCTGTGCGCGGCCTTCGGCGAACACATCGGGCTGATCGGCGGCGGCTATTATGAGCCCCAGGCCCTGACCGTCACCACCTATGACAGCGCCTATCGCCATATGGACCGCCTCGGCAACCGCTGGGGGCTGGTGATTTTTGACGAGTGTCACCATTTGCCGGGCGAGATGTACAGCCACGCCGCCCAGATGTGTCTGGCCCCGTACCGGCTGGGGCTGACCGCCACCCCGGAGCGGGCCGACGGTAGACACGTCCTGCTCGACGATCTGATCGGTCCCCGGGTGTATGCCAAGGGCATCAAAGAGCTATCCGGAGAGTATCTGGCCGACTATGTGACCGAGCGCCTCACCGTGCATCTGACTCCCGAGGAGGAGGCCGAGTACCGTCAGGCCAGAGGCCGGTTTTACGACTTCATTGTCGATCACGGCATTGTGCTGGACGGCCTGGCCGGCTGGCACCGTTTCATCCGCGAGAGCGCCCGCAGCCGCAAGGGCCGCCAGGCCCTGCTGGCCCACCAGCGCTCAAAAAAACTGGCCCTGGGCACCTCGGCCAAGCTTCGCACCCTGGACTTCCTGCTCAAAAAGCACGCCCGGGAACGGACGCTCATCTTCACCAGCGATAACGATACGGTGTACGCGATTTCGACCGCATTCTTGATTCCGGCCATTACCCACCAGACTCCGACCAAGGAGCGCAAAGCCATCCTGGAGGGCTTTAACCGGGGCGACTACCTGGCCCTGGCCACCTCAAAAGTCTTGAACGAGGGCGTCAACGTACCGGAGGCGAGTGTGGCGGTGATTCTGTCCGGCTCGGGCTCAACCCGGGAACACGTCCAGCGGCTGGGCCGGGTCTTGCGCAAACGCGAGGGCAAACAGGCTGTGCTGTACGAGGTCATCACCGCCGGCACGGTCGAAGAGGGCATCAGCCGGCGGCGGCGGCAACACGCGGCGTATCAAAATGACGAGCGCTGAATGCTGAACAAAAGACGCGCGGCCGGGCGTACGTTCATGAGTCTCGCCCCAGAGCGCGTCTGGTCTCCCTGACCACAAGGGGCGCCAGCAACAACACGGCAATCAGATTCGGCACCGCCATCAGCCCGTTCAGCGTATCGGCCAGACTCCACACCAGCTGGAGGCCGCCAATCGCCCCGACGTACAGAAAACCCAGAAACACCAGGCGGTAGGGCAGGACCACCCAGCCGCCGAACAGGTAGGCCCAGGCGGTCTCTCCATAAAAGCTCCAGGTCAACATCGTGCTGTAGGCAAACAGCACCAGACAGGCCAGCACCAGGGGGCCACCAAGGCCCGGCAGGCCGCGCGCAAACGCGGCAGCGGCCAGCCCCGAGGCGGGAATGTCGGGCTCGCCCAACACGCCCGTCACCAGGATGACCAGGCCGGTCATGCTGGCCACGATCAGGGTATCCACGCTGACCTCCCAGATGCCCCAAAAGCCCTGTCCGACCGGCGTATTCTTGGCCTGGGCATGGACGATGGAGGCCGAGCCGAGACCCGCCTCGTTGGAAAAAATTCCCCGCGCCACCCCGTAGCGGATCGCCGCGCCCAGGCTGGCGCCGGCCCAGGCGCCGAGCGGGGCGGCCGGCTGGACCGCGTGGCTGATGATCGTCAGCACCGCCCCGGGCAGGGCCGAGGCGTGCAGGAGCAGAATGACGCTGCCGCCCAGCAGATACAGCAGCGCCATGCTCGGCACCAGATACTCGGCGGTCTGGCCGATCCGTTTCACCCCGCCCAGAATCACAATCGCCACGCCGGCCACGACCACAATGCCGGTCAGCGTGGGAGAGACGGCAAAGCTCTGGCTGACACTGGTCGCGATAGTGTTGGCCTGGACCATATTGCCGATGCCGAGAGCCGCCACCCCGGTCAGAAAGGCATACACCCCGGCCAGCCAGCCCTGACCCAGACCGTCGGTGATATAGTACATCGGCCCGCCGGCCATCCGGCCGTTTGTCGTGCGACGGTAGTACAGGCCCAGGACGACCTCGCTGAATTTGGTCGCCATGCCGACCACAGCCGTCATCCACATCCAGAACAGCGCGCCGGGTCCGCCCAGGGCCAGGGCCGTGCTCACCCCGGCGATATTGCCGACCCCGACCGTGGCGGCCATGGCCGAACTGACAGCCTGAAAGGAGCTCAGCTCGCCGTCCTGCTGCTGGGTTCGAGACACCAGAAAACGGCCAAACGTCGTCCGCCAGATAAAAACGAAGTGGGTGAATTGCAGGAAGCCGAGCCGGACACTCAGGTACAGGCCGGTTCCGATCAGCAGGACCATGAGCGGCGGCCCCCACACCACAGCGTTGACCGCCGAGTTGATCTCGTCAATTGTGGTCAGCATACAACTCCCTCCCTGTCCGGGGCAGACCTTACACCATAGCGCCGCCGGGCACCAAGCCGCTCCCGCCGCAGACCGATGGGGCAGACAAGCCGGGGGATTTCTGAAAGACATACCGCCATGCTTCACCCTGCGGTGCTGACCCTGTCACTGGCCGTTTTCGCCACCATGCTGGGCAACTGCATGGTCATGTCCTTCCTGCCCATCTATGTCCAGCAGTTTGGTTTCGGCGAGCTGGGGGCGGGCCTGCTGTTCAGCGTCCACGCCGCCACCCGGACGCTGATTCTGCCCTTTACCGGCCGCCTGTCCGACCGCTGGGAGCGAAAATACTTCCTGCTGGCCGGCCTGTTCTTTTACACCGCCACCTCGTTTGCCTATCTGCCGGCCGATACGGTCGCCAGCTTCATTCTGATCATGATCGTTCACGGTACGGCCACCGCCATCATGCACCCGGTGGCCATGGCTTATGTCGGCGACCTGGCCCCGGCCGGACAGGAGGGCCGCTACAGCGGCTCGCTCAACACGGCCATGCTGGGCGGGGTTGCGGGCGGACCGCTGCTGGGTGGAGTCATCAAAGACGTGTGGGGCATGCCGGCCAACTTTCTGATCATGGGCGGCCTGAGCCTGGCCGCCCTGGTGGCCCTGGCAGCGTTCCTGCCGCGCATCGCCAGCAGCACCAATGCGACACGCCCCGCCGCCGCTTTCCACAGCCTGTTCGCCTCCAAGCCGCTTGTCGGCATGGCCTGTTTTCGTTTTTCCTACGCCCTGACCAACGCCCTGACCTGGGTGTTTCTACCCCTGCTGGCGACCCGTCTGCTGCCGCTCAACACGACCGAGGTCGGCATTCTGATTTCCCTCAATGTTATTGTCAGCACCCTGCTCCAGACCCCGTGCGGCCGGCTGGCCGACCGGGTCAACAAAGCCTATCTGATCGCGCTGGGCGGACTCGGTGGATCGCTCGGCCTGGCCGTCTTCCCGTTTGCCGGGGAGTTCTGGCATCTGTTGGTGCTGAATATCTGGGTCGGCGCCATGTACGGGCTGGCTTTTCCGTCCCACACCGCGCTGGCCATGGAACACGGCCAGCGCTACGGCATGGGGACGGTCATGAGTCTGCTGATGATGGCCCACGGGGTCGGCATGATGGTTGGGCCGGCCGTGTTCGGCACTCTGGCCAGTCAGTCCGGCCTGGCCGGCGCCTTTTGGATCGGCGGGTCTGCGGGGGCGGTGCTGACCGTTGTGTGCGCCGTCCTGGTCAACACCGACCTCCCGCGGCCAGCCGCCCAGCCCACGTCCCGCACCCAGCCGGCCGTCGCCGACTGAGGAGCCCGCCCCGCTCAGGAGAAGGTAATCACGCTGCGCGCCACCGCGCCCTGCTTGAGCAGGTCGTAGGCCTGGTTGACCTGTTCGAGCGGCAGCGTCTTGGAGACCAACTCGTCGATTTTCAGCCGGCCGTCCATGTACATGTCGATCAGGCGGGGCATATCAACCCGCGGCCGGGTCGAGCCGTAGTACGAGCCCTGCAACTTCTTCTCCATCATCATGAAGACGTTGGGGTTGAGTGAGATGCGCGAGCCGTCGGGCGAGACGCCGACAATCGTGCAGGTCCCCCCCCGAGCGGTCATCTTGAAGGCCAGCTCAATCGTCTTGGGCGTGCTGATGACCTCAAAGCCGTAGTCCACCCCGCGTCCCTGGGTCAGTTCCAGGACGGCCGGCAAGGCGTCGTCCTGAGACGGGTTGACGCTGTGGGTGGCGCCAAAGGTTTTGGCGAATTCGAGCTTGTTGTCGAGCAGGTCAACCGCAATGATCTGACGCGCGCCGGCAATTGCCGCGCCCTGGATCACGTTCAGGCCGACCCCGCCGCAGCCGATCACGGCGACCGTGCTGCCCGGCTGGACCTGGGCGGTGTTAATCGCCGCTCCGACCCCGGTCATGGTGCCGCAGCCGACAAAACAGGCCCGGTCCAGGGGCACATCGTCGCGGATCTTGATCGCGCAGCTCTCGTGCACGACCGCCTCTTCGGCAAAAGACGCGGTAAAGGCAAAGTGGTGAATGTCGGCCCCGTTTTTGTGCAAACGGGTCGTGCCGTCGATCAGCACGCCGGCGGTCTTGGGCCGGGTTTCGCACAGGTGCGGGCTGCCCTGGGTGCAGTAGAAGCAGGTGCCGCACACCGGGTTGAAAGACAGCACGACGTGGTCGCCCTCCTTGACCGAGGTCACCCCGGCCCCGACTTCCTCGACCACCCCGGCTCCCTCGTGGCCCAGGACCATGGGCAGGGGCTGGCGCATGTCACCGGTCATGACGTGCAGGTCGCTGTGGCAGGCGCCGTTGGCCGCGACCCGGACCTTGACCTCGCCGGCTTGTGGCGGGTCGAGCTGTAAATCCTCAACGACCAGGGGTGTGCCAGGCTCGTACAAAACGGCAGCTTTCATAGTCTGGTGTCTCCTTTCGTGGCCGTAATGGTACGCCAATTGCGCGCTCCCCGCCAGAGGCGAACAGGCGTATCAGCGGTGCCACAACCGCCATATTGAGCAACTCCGTGCGGGCAGTCGCGGCTGATGGGCTGGGGCGTGAGCGATCAGGACGGGACGGGCGGCTCGACGCGGACGGTGATCACGTCGGTGTCGTGGTACTGCTGGTGGCGGACCGACGAGGCGTAATAGCGCAGCAGCCGCAGCGACAGCTCTTCCTCGGCCGGCACGCCTGCGGCATGGTCGCCGAGCAGCGCGATCTGATCCTCAAGATTCGTCTCATCGGTCGCGGCAATGAACTCCAGCTCGACCGCGTCGTAGTCGGCCCGCGCGATCAGCAGCATGTGCCGTTCCGCACCCCCGTCCTGATCGTGCCGGATGAGGGTCAGCAGGATCTCTTCGCCGACCGCGCGCAGCCGGGTGTTCATCTCACCGTCCCAGCCCAAACGGGTGGCGAAGTCCGACAGGAAGGTGTCGAGCTGCGGCGAGGCCGCAGCGTTCAAGGCGGTCCTGATGCGCCCGCGACGCGCGCGCGTCAGGTCCACAAACAGCATCAGGACGATCACGCTCAGGCCGCCGACGGTCATCGCGTTTCCGAGCAGTTTGCTCAACGCGCCCTGGAAGTAGTCTTCGGGAAAGATCCAGTCCAGCTGAAACGCCACCCCCAGCCAGAAGGCGAGGCCGACCACGAATCCCTTGCGGTAGTCGAGCCCGTCCTGAAACAGGATCCGCATGCCCATGACGAACAGGATGGCCATCACCACCATGAAGTAGGCCGCCACCACCGGGTTGGGGATGGCCATCACAACGGCCACCGTCTTGGGCAGAAAGGCCAGCACGACAAAGATGACCCCGACACACGCGCCAACCCACCGGGATGTCACGCCGGTCAGTTCGGCGACCGAGATACTCGTCGCATACGTCGTGTTGGGCACTGTGCCGGCGAAGCCGGACAGCAGATTCCCCAGGCCGTCGGTGTTCAGCGCGCCCTGGATGGCGCGGAAGTCAATGGCGCGCGGCCTGCGCCACGAGACCTGCTGGATGCCGATCGTGTCACCAATCGTATCCAGAGCGCCGGCCAGCGTCACCAGCACGAAGGCCGGCAGCAGCGCCCAGAAGGTCGGGCCAAAGCTGAGGTCGAGCCCGGGCCAGGCCACCGCCGGCAGGCCGACCCAGGCCGCCTCCAGGATGCGCGTGGTGTCGTAGATGCCGAAGCCCAGACCACCGACCAGGCTGCCCGCGCCTACGCCGACGACCGGAGCCCACAGCCGCCACGCGCCAGCGCTGCGCAGCGCAATCACCACGATGACGATCAGCGTCACGCCCGCGCTCACCGGCGCGGCCGCAGGCGAGGCGCCGGCCGGCACCTCGGTGAGCCTGCCCAGGATGAGCGGGCCGATGGTCACCGGAATCAGCATCAGCACGGTACCCGCCACCGTCGGGGTGAAGACCCGTCGGAACAGCGACAGCTTGGCCGCCAGGGCGAACTGGCACAGCGACGACGTGATGATCAGGCTCGCCAGCAGCCCCGGCCCGCCCTGTTCGAGCGCCGACACACATACGGCCAGAAAGGCGCTGCTACAGCCCATGATCAGGATATAGCCCGCACCAATACGCCCGATACGGGTGGCCTGGACCACCGTGGTCAGCCCGCAGATCACCAGCGCGGCAAACACCGCCCATGACAGATACGCCTCCCCGCCACCCGCCGCTCTGATCATGATGGCCGGTGTCAGCACGATGCCGGCGACAATGAGCAGGGTGTACTGGAATCCCAGCCCAACGCCGAGCACGAATGGCGGACGTTCGTTGGGCTCGTACAGAATCTCGGCATGGGCGTGAGCGGTCTGGGGTTCCATCCTTCCTCCTCGCAAAGGCCCGATGCTATGTGAATCGCTCCCCTCCCGCCAGTGTGCAGGAGTTGCCAAAGACCCCCCAGTCAGGCAAAAAGGAGCGTATCTCACACAAGGAGGAAGGCCATGGTCACCTTAACCGCCAAGCTGAAGATCAAAGAGGGAAAAGAGGGAGAGTTTGAGGCCACCATGCGGGACAAGGTCGTTGCCGAGGTGCGCAAAGAACCCGGCAATCACGCCTATACGTTCTGCAAGTCCAAGAAAGACCCCCGGGTCTTCATGTTTTATGAAGAGTACACGGATGACGCCGCGTTTGAGGCCCACCGCAAACACCTGGGCGAACTCGGCGTCGACCTGCGCGCCCTGCTCGACGGCGCCCCGGAGCTGGAGTTCTACGACAAAATCGCCGAGTAGATCGGGATAAAAAGACGCCCCGTTGGGGCGTCTGAGCAGGTGTCCGCCATGACGATGATCGAGGTTCCTGACGATCTCATGCACGAAGAGATCGAAGTCGGCAGGTTTGCGGTGACGGCCGACGACATCCGGGTCTTTGCCGAGGCGGTGAACGATCTGAACCCGCTGTATCTCGACCCCGAGGCTGCCCGCCAGGCCGGCTACCCGAATGTCATCGCTCCCCCGACCTACTGCATGCACATGCGGGGCAGCAAGATTGTCCCCGAACTTCCACTGGCTCCGGGCCTGGCCAGCCTGCACGCCGGCCAGGAGTTCGAGTTTCACGACGAGATTTATGCCGGCCGGACGTACACGGTCACGGCTCGGCTGGCCGAGGTGTACGAGAAGACCGGCCGCAGCGGCCCGCTCGGGGTCATCGTCCGCGAGATGCTGGTCAAGGATGACGACGGCGCCACGGTGATGATTCTGCGCGAACGCCAGATGGTCCGCTCGCCGAACAAGAAGATCTGAATATGGACACCCCCCCTCGCCTCGCCTTCGACGCGGTTGAATTCGGCGACGAGATCGGTCCCGTCGACTGGGTGCCGACCACCGATATCGTCCGCCGCTACGCTGCTGCGGCAGGGGTGACGGACCGACGCTTCATCGACCCCGAACGGGCACGTCAGGTCGGCTTTGCCAAACCGATTGTGCCGGGCCCGCTGAGCGCCTCGTTTCTGGCCAAGGTTCTCAGAAATCATTTTGTCGGCTGGCGGATTCGCATGCTGAACACCAGCTTTCGCACCCCGGTCGCCCACGGCGACACGTTGAGCTGCTGGGGCATGGTGACGGAGAAAAAACTGGAAGACGGCGTCGGCTCGGTGGACTGTGACGTGGTGATAGAAAACCAGAACGGCGACCGGGTGATCGTTGGCACGGCGATCCTGAGCTGTCGGGTCCAGACCTGAATCCGTCTCCAGCCCGTGGTCTGGGCGAGCGGAGGAAAACGGGATGCATATCGCCTTAGACCCGTGGGGCAGTGATTATGCCGGCCAGGTGTCGGTGCCGCACGAGGCCGACGGGGCGGAGACTACGGTCCAAGCCCTGGAAGAACCGGTTGAGCCCGGCCCGTGGACAGCCCGCCGCCCCCAGCCGACCAGCCTGCCGGCCATGACCGCGATGGTCGACGGGGTTATGCGCACCGACGCCCGAGCCGTGGTGAGTCAGGGCGAGAGCCGTTTTCTGGGGCTGTTCTGTTCGCTGGCCGGCGGGGCGGTGGTGCTTGAGCGGCAGGTCAGCATTGCCGACATTCACGTCAAACGCCTGTTCATCACCGGCAGCGGCCAGTCCGGGCCGGACACCATGCTGGTCCCGGCCGGCACCAGCCCGGCCCTCAGCTACGCCAGCCTCAGCTCGGCGGCCACCACCCCGGACAAACTCAGCGAGGCGCTGATGACCGAAATGCGCCAGACCGAATCGGTCATTGCCGAGCGCTTGTCGGGGCCGGATCACCTGATTCTGGCCGACGGCAATCTGACCTATATCGGCGGCAGCTCCTCGGTCGTCGGGGTCATCAAGTCGATCCACCGCATGTATCTGTCGAGCCAGCGAACACAGATTTTGGAACAGCTCCAGCCGGGCGAGCGAACGCCGCTGTTTCGGATTCAGGGCGGCGCCAGGCGGGAGAGCTACGACGTGTTCTCGTGCTATCTGCGCCTGACCCGGCCGCGCCCGATTGAGCACGCCTTTGCCGGCCTGGTGCGGATCGAGGTCAAAGCCTCGCTCGGCCCGCACAAGGCAATCGGGCTGCTCGATCAGGCCAGCCTCACGGTCTTCGGCCTGGCCTCGCGGGCGCCCAAGGATCCCCGCGCGCCGCAAAACCTGCTGCCGGTCGGCGGCCTCGAACGTCAGCTGCGGCGGCGGCTGGGCGACCCGCAGCTGGTTCGCCGGGGGATTGAAAAAGCCCTGCTGCGCGGCCAGCAGGGCGTATAGAGGACACACCATGGGCAGAGTGATCGGCACCCAGGACGCCACCCCGCTGGAGTTCTGGGTCTTGCTGGAAGAGGGCGAAGCCGTTCAGGTTGACGAGGCGGTGGTGGTCGAAACCGACTCGCCGCAGGGTCCGCTCAAGCTGTTCGGCATGGTTGACATGGTCCGCTCGCGCCACCAGGGCTCGACCTTCGACTCGGACGTGGTCGAGGCCGAGCACGGCCTGCCGGTCGAACTGTCGATTGCCGCCCATGTCAAAGTCACCCGCCTGATCCCCGAGTACTACTACCCCCCGCTGCCGGGCAATACGGTCCGTACGGTCATTGATGACGAGTTCGCCCAAGCCCTGTTCATGGACAAGATGGAACGCAAGTTCCCGATCGGCCTGTCTCTGTCCGGCAAAGAGGTCGTGTACGGCAACCTCGACTTCCTGAACGGTCGCAAGGGCGCGCATATGAACATCAGCGGCGTGTCGGGGATTGCGACCAAGACGACCTACGCGACGTTCTTGCTGCACAGCCTGCTGCACTGCGGCCAGCTGAGCGACGCGAAAAATACGCACGCCATTATCTTCAATGTCAAAGGCGAGGACCTGCTGTTCCTGGACAAGGCCAGCAATGCCATCAGCCTCGAAGACGAAGCCCTGTACGCAAAAATGGGGCTGCCGGCCGAGCCGTTTGATTCGGTCCAGTTCTATGTGCCACCTACGGAAAACGCGCGGGGGCCGCTCATGCCCAAGGTCGGCTCTCGCCGAGCCGACGAGGTCACGCCCTACTTCTGGACCGTCCGGGATTTTTGCCGGGAGCGCCTGCTGCGCTACCTGTTTTCCGAAGGCGGGGAAGACGCCTCATTGCTGTCAGCCCTGACCTACCAGGTGGAACGGAAACTCCTCGAAGCGGCCGAAGACGCCGAGAAAAAAGACGGCCCGGGTCCGGGCGTGTTTCTGCCGCTTGACACACAAGAGGAAAGCCAGGAGGAGGAGAGCGCGGCGCCGGTGACCGAGATTCGCGATTTTCCGACCCTGCTGCGAGCGATGGAGACGGCGGCGAGTGCAACCAGCCATTCGTCAGGCACGGTCGGCGCGTTCATGCGCCGTCTGTACAGCGCAGAGGATAAGGTCTCGTATCTGATCCGCGATCCCGCAGACGCCGACGCGACCCGGCACGCGATCAACTGGCGCAACAGGCAGGTGACTGTAGTCAGCCTGAGCGGGCTGTACGAGGTCGGCAAGAGTTTTGTGGTCGGCTCGGTGCTGCAACAGATCCAGCAGGAAAAAGAAGCCACCGGCTCGGCCGAGCCGCTGTGTTTCATCGTTGTTGATGAGCTGAACCGCTATGCCCCACGCGACGGCTGGTCGCCGATCCGCGAGCGGCTGCTGGAAATTGCCGAGCGCGGGCGGTCGAGCGGCACAATCCTGATCGGCGCCCAGCAGACGGCGTCCGAGGTCGAGCGCCGGATTGTGGCCAACCCGGCCTTTCGGATCGTCGGCCGGCTGGATGCGGCCGAGGCCGAGCGCGCCGAGTACGGTTTTCTGCCACCCAGCCTGCGCCAGCGGGCGGCGATTCTGACCTCCGGGCGGATGATTGTCTCTCAGCCCGACATCCCGACCCCGGTCCCGATTCTGTTTCCGATGCCGGCCTGGGCCACCCGGGCCGAGGAGCAGAAGCTGCCCAAGCCGAACCTGAAACTGGCTCGGGTCCGAGAGAGCGAGTATTAGAGGGCCGGCCGTGAAGTTTCTGCATACCTCGGACTGGCACGTCGGCCGCACGATTCGCAATCGTTCCCGGATGGATGAACACCGGGCCGTATTTGCCGACATCGTCGATATTGCCAAGCGCGAGCAGGTCGATGCCGTGCTGGTCAGCGGCGACATCTTTCACGAAAAGCGCCCGCCGCTGGCTGCCGAGGAACTGGTAGCGCGCACCCTGGCCCAGCTCGCCCGCGAGAATATCGTGTCTGTCGTCATTCCCGGCAACCACGATGACGCCGCCCGCCTGCGCACCCTGAAGCCGCTGGGCGATTTGCTCCAGGCCTACATGGTGACAGACCTGAGCGCCGACCCGTCGGAGCTGATTGTCGCCGTTCCGCAGCGGACCGGAGGAGAGCGGGCGCTGGTGGGGTGTTTGCCCTACCTGCACCCCCACCAGGTGCTGACCGCAGCCGAAGGAGCCGACAGAAGCGAGACCGAACGCCTGAGCGCCTACCAGACTATGGTCCAGAGCTATCTCGAAGAATTGGAAAAAGAGGCCCTGCGGCTGGACCCCAACGCGGTGTCCATCGTGCTGGCTCACGCCCATATTTCGGGCACGGAGTTTGGCGGGGGGGAATGGCGGTCCAGCGTCTTTCCCGTCGATCCCGGGATTTTGCCCGGCCGGGTGCACTATGTGGCCCTGGGGCATATGCATCAGCCGCAAAACGTATCCGGGACGGCTGCCCAGACGCACTATGCCGGCTCGATCCTGCAGATGGACTTTGGCGAGCGCGGCCAGCAAAAAAGCGTGTGTCTCATCGAGGCCCACCCGGGCAAACCCGCCGAAGTCTCGCCGATTGAGCTGACAAGCGGCAAGGCCCTGCTGCGTCGGACGGGAACCGCCCCGGACATCCTGTCGCAGGCGGACGAGTTCACCAATGCCTGGGTTGAAGTCGTCCTCAAGCCCGAAGGTCAAACGTCCGAGTTGATCGAACGCATCCGGGCTCTGCCGGGCGTGGTGTCGCTGCGGTTCGAGGACACACAAGCGGGCGAGGCGGGCAGCCAGGCGATACACAATCCGAGCGAGCGTCCCGCAGCCGAGCTGTTCACCGACTATTACAAGTCAAGACGCAGCGCCGAGCCCGAGCCGCAGCTCGTGGCCTTGTTTGAACGACTGTACCGAGAGGTCGGTACCGCTCGGGACGAACCGTTATAAATCGCTATCTGCTCCCTCTCCCCTTGAGGGAGAGGGCTGGGGTGAGGGGGACGGAAGGCAATTTCATTCACCCTCCCCTCTTGGGTATGACTATGCGCCCCCAAAAGCTCAGCCTCAAAAATTTCATGCCCTTTCGGACGACCGGCGATCAGGTCCACGAGGTGGACTTCTCGCAGCTTGAGCTGTTCTCCATTACCGGCCCGATGGCCAGCGGCAAGTCCGCGCTCATCGACGCCATGGTGTGGTGCCTGTACGGTCGCACCGCCCGCTACGGCGCCGATTCCAAGGGCGTGATTTCAGCCGGTGAGCAGACCTGCGAGGTCGTGCTGGACTTCAGCGTCGGGGAGCGCTGGTTTCGGGCTGTGCGCCGCACGGGCAAAATGACGGAGTCGGGGCTCAGTGAGCGCGAGGGCGAAGAGTGGATACAGGATACCTCCGGGTCGGCGCTCCTCACCAGACGCATCGAAGACATCCTGGGTCTCGACTTTGACAGCTTCATCAAGACGGTCATTCTGCCCCAGGGTCGCTACGCCGAGTTCCTGACCAGCGAGCCGAGCAAACGCCGCGAGTTGCTGGCAAAAATACTCGAACTCGGTGTGTACGGGCGTGTGCGCGAGCAGGCCAGAGACGTTGCCAGGCAGGCCGAAACCCGGGCGGCAACGCTACGCGAAACCCTGGCCCAATACGCCGGGCTGAGCCAGGAGCGTATTGCCCGCCAAAGGGAAGAGTTAGCGGCCCTCAGACAACGCATTGAACAGGTGGCTCAGCACGAGACCGTACTGCAAAGCGTGGTCCACCACGTCGATCAGGTCGCCGGGCTGCGCAGTCGGCTTGCCGAGCTTCAGAGCGAAGTCCAGGCGCGCACTCAGGAGAAAGAGCTGGCGCGAACGAAGACTGAGGAAACCAGCGCTCAGGTGGCTACGCTGGCGCAAGAGCTGGCGCAGATCGGCCAGGAACGAGAAGCGCTGGGCTATGACGCGACGCGGCACGAAGTCATCGAACGAGCCGCCACCCATCTCAAGCAATGGGAAGTCGCCCAACAGGACGCCGAACGGAAAAACGCCGAACACGCCCGTGTCCAAGGGGAAGCCGAGGCGCTGGTTCAACAGATAGCAGCCCACACCCGACACCGTGAACAGGCGCACACCCGGCATCAGTCTGACACCGCCGCGTTTGAGCAGCTCGTTGCCGAGGCCGGCGACGTGGCCGCCCTGACAGCAAAGCTCAGTGTCGCAAAACGCTGGAAAGAGCTGCACCAGGAATACCACCAGCTGAGCGCGCAGACAGACTCCCTGCGTCAACAACACACCGCCATCCAGCACACACTGGATGGTTTGACGCGGCAGGAAGCAGGCCGTGAGCAGACCATCCGCGCCTTGAAAGACGAACGTGAGCGGACCAGAGAAGACGAGCGGCAAACGCGCCAGCTGTTGGCCGAAGCCGAACTTCTCGGTCGAGAACTCCAGGCTGCTGCCAGAGCGGAAAAGCGAGCCCAGGCCGAACGTGAGAGGCTCGGCACCGGGCTGACCACAGCAGACCAGACCGCCCAGCGCGCCCGGCATGCTCTGGCCCGAGCCGAAACGCAGGAAAATACGGCTCGCACTGCGCTCGAAGAGAGCCAGCGCCGGCACGAAGCCGTCCATCTGCGGGAGACGCTCCAGGTCGGCGACGCCTGTCCCGTGTGTCAGGCAACCGTCAGGGAAATTCCTGCGGCTCAGACAGCCGGGGACGATCTGAAGGAGCTTCAGGTTCGGCTGGAACGCGCCCACCAGACCACCGAGCAAAAACGCACGGCAGCGCAAGACGCCCATGCCGCGCTGACGGCGTTGCGGGCGCGGCTCGACGATGCGGAGTCGGAACTCGAAGAACGCGGGCGTGCCCGGCAAGAGATCCAGGACCGATTTGTGTCCGGCTTTCCCGGCCATGCATCCCTGTCCGCAGCGCTCGGCGCCATACAGACGCGGCAACAAGAGCTGGGCACGGCGCTCACAGACCTGGAGACGCGGGCCGCCTCGGCAGAGCGGGACAAAGCGCAGCTGTCAGGCCGACGTGAAAGCGCCCAACAAGAAACGGCAAGGCTGGAAGAAGCCCTGCGAGGGACGGCCGAGAGGCTGGAGGTCAATGCCCGCGAGTCGGCAGCACAGGAACGTGAGATCGCCGCGTTTCTCACAACAGATAAAGACCCCGAACAGCGCGTGGCTCACCGCCTGAATATGGTCAGACAGGTCGAGCAGCAGTTACAGGAAGCAGATCACGCCGTGCGTCAGGCTGACTTGACCCTCAACGATCTCAACACACAGCAGGTCCAAAAAAAAGGCGACCTCAGATTAGTCGCCTCCGAATACGAGGGCGCCGTACTCCGGGCCGAACACGAAGCGCAGGCAGTCCGGGAATGTCTTGGCCTGACGGCGGACGCGCTACTCCCGAAGGCTGAAGAAGTCGAAGCCGAACGTACCGTCCTGTCCGACAAGCAGGCCGGATATGCAGAACTGTCACAACGCGAAGAAAACCTGCGGACCAGGCAAGACCAGGCCGAACGTCAGGCCAGGGACTCACACGCCGACCTGCAAGTCCGAACGCGCGTGTTGGAAGAAGCGCGGGAGAAACAGCACCAGGCGCAAAGCCGGCTCGAACACGAACGGGAAACGCTCGAGGAGGCGATTGCACAACACAGCCTCGCCGACGCCGGCGAGGATGGGGCACATATCAAACGCCAACTTGAGAGCGTTCGGGGACAAATGATGGCTCTCCAGGAACAGCGCGGGCGTCTGGAAGCCGAGCACGCCGAGGCTGAACGCCGCTGGCAGGAGAAAGAGCAGGAAGAAGACAAGCTGCGCGCTGCGGAAACCGAACAGCGCCTGGCCTCGGACCTGCGCAAGCTCCTGGGCTCGGAGTTTACCGACTTTCTTTCGCGCGGAGCTATAGAAGCCCTGATGCGCGACGCGTCCAGACACCTGCAAGGGCTCACCCACGGGCGGTACACCTTTGACATTGCCTCTCGTGGTCGGGCGATCAATCTCCAGATTGTCGATCACGAAAACCAGCGCCTCGCCCGTCCGACCCATTCGCTGTCGGGCGGCGAAACGTTTCTGGCTTCGCTGGCCATCGCCCTCGCCCTGTCGCAAGGCTTCCGGGCTGTGGCGACCGGACGGGCGGCAAAGACCTCGACCGAATGCCTGATTCTGGACGAAGGCTTTGGAACCCTCGACCGGGAGGGCGTGCAGATGGTGACCGAAACCCTGCAAGAGCTGCGCGGCGAAGAGGGCCGCATGGTCGGCATCATTACCCACGTCGAAGAGGTGGCGGCGGCCATGCCGATGCAGATCGAGGTGCGCAAGGGCAACCGCTCAAGCACGATTGCGGTCTCGTCCTAGGCCGACCGCCGCCGGGCCGCTCGGTTCTCAGCCACAGCGTTTTGTGGCAGGATAGCGCCCACTATGTCAGACACACGTCCCAAACCCCTGCCTGCGGTAGACGCGCTGTCCAAGCCGTTCTGGGATGCCGCCCAGCAGCACCGGCTCGTCCTCCAGCGCTGCACGGCGTGCGGCTATTTCAACCATCCGCCACGGCTGGCGTGTGACGCCTGCCAGTCACAGCAGCTGGATTTTGCACCGGTCAGCGGCCGGGGCAGGATTTACAGCTTCACAGTCATGCACCAACCCAACATCGCGGGCTTTGAAGACGAAATTCCCTACCTGAATATCCTGGTTGAGCTGGAAGAGCAGGCCAAGCTGTTCATGGTCTGCGACCTGCCGCTGGCCGACCGCGACAAGGTCACTATCGGTGGGCCGGTCGAGGTCTGGTTTGAAGACGTGAACGCGGAGATCAGCCTGCCGCGCTTTCGGCTGGCGTAGCAGGCCCACAGGACAGCAGACACGGAGACGCGTATGTGGACCGGACGAGGCAAAACCGCAATCGTTGGAGTGGGCTATTCCGAGCTGACCCGGCACTCGGAAAAACCGCTCGGCCTGCTGGCTCTTGACGGGTGTCGAGCCGCGCTCGATGACGCGGGGCTCAGGCCGGAGCAGATCGATGGACTGGCCACCTTCCCCGAGGCGCCGTTTCTGGGCGCCGGCCACAAGGACGGCGAGGATATTGTCAGCGTCGAGTACATCCTGAACCACCTGCCGCTGGCCCCGGATATTCGCTGGTACGCCCAGATTGAGACCGGCATGATTGCCAGTCCGATCATCGAAGCGGTGCACGCCCTGCTGGCCGGGGCGTGCGACTACGCCCTGGTATGGCGGGCGATGCACAACCCGCGTGGCCGCTACGGGGCGTGGAAGAGCGACCGGGCTGCGGGCGATACCCAATTCATCGCCCCCTACGGCTGTACGGGCATTTTTCAGTGGCACGCCATGGCCTGGCAGCGCTACATGCATCTGTACGGAGCGACCCGCGAGGACTTGGCGACCTTTGTGACCAACAGCCGCCGCAACGCCAACCTCAACCCGCACGCCTATTTTTACACCACGCCGATGAGCCGCGAGGACTACTTCGCGGCCCGCAAGATTGCCGAGCCGCTGTGTCTGTTTGACTGCGATATCCCGGTCGAGGGCTGTGTCGCCCTGATACTCACCACGTCCGAGCGAGCCCAGGACTTGCCCAACCCGCCCGCCTACGTGGCCGGCTATGGCCAGAACACGAGCCGGCGGCGCAGCCTGTTTCACTACTCGCAGGACGACTACATGGAGTGTGGCGGCTCTCTGGCCACGAAGCTGTGGGCGTCGTCCGGCCTGGGTCCGCACGATATGAGCGCCGCCCAGCTGTACGACGGGTTCAGCCCATCGGCGATGTATTGGCTGGAAGCGGCCGGCTTTTGTCCCCAGGGCCAGGCCCACGCCTTTATCCAGGACGGTCGGATCGCGCTGGAGGGCGAGCTGCCGGTGAATACCTTCGGGGGCAGCCTGAGCGAGGGCCGTCTGCACGGCATGGGCCATATTGCCGAGGCGGTCTTGCAGGTGACCGGGCGGGCCGACACACGCCAGGTGCCGGACGCCGGCGCAGCCTGCGCCATTGACGGCTCGCCCATGCTGCGCGGCAGCGGCCTGGTCGTCACAAAAGAGCCCTAGCGCTCAGGGCTTGGCAGACCGGCCCCGGTCCAGCTAAGCTGGGGCAACATTCTGCACAGGAGGCTTTGTCCATGGAAAAACTCGAGATGTACCACAACCCCGGCTGAGGCCAGTCCCGAAAAGCGCTCGAAATTCTGCGAGAGCGCGGCGTCGAGGTCGACGTGACCGAATACCTGAAAAACCCCTTGAGCCGGGCCGATTTTGAACGGTTCCTGACGCTCCTGCCCAACCCGGCGGCGGAGCTGGTGCGCAAGGACAAACGCTTCAAGGAGCTACAGCTCAACGAAGCCGACTACACGACCCCGGAGACGGTGGTCGCCGTTCTGCTCGAACACCCGGAGCTGATGCAGCGACCGATCATTATTCGTGGCGAGCGGGCGGTCTTGGCCCGGCCCGGAGAGATGGTCGAAGAGCTGTTGGACTAGGAAAAAATGAAGAATGCAGAACGCTGAATGCAGAACGGCAGACAGTGTTCTCATTCAGCGTTCATCATTCCTCATTCAGCGTTTCCAACCCCTCCCCCACCAGCGTATGGGCGGTTGCTGAGGTCACGTTTACCCGGACCAGATCGCCCGGCTGGGCACCGTTGGCCGGAAAGACTACGGTTTTGAACTGCCGGCTCTTTCCAGCCAGCCAGTCCTTCTGGCGTTTTGCCGGCCCCTCGACCAGAACCTCGACGCTGCGGCCTACCTGTCGTTGGTTCAGCGCGCCGGAAATGCCTTCCTGCAGACGAATGATCTGTTGCAAGCGCCGGCCTTTTTCTTCTTCCGACAGCGTCTCTTCCCACTTATAGGCTTTGGTGCCCTGGCGGGCCGAATACTTGAACAGAAAGGCCGAGTCATACTCGACGGCCCGCATGAAGTCACAGGTGGCCTGGAAGTCGTCCTCATCCTCGCCCGGAAAGCCGACAATGATATCGGTTGAAAAGGCGATGTTGGGGACGGCCGCCCGCAAGCGTTCCATCAGAGCCGTATACGCTTCAATGGTATAGCCGCGTTCCATCCGGGCCAGCACCCGGTTCGAGGCCGACTGGAGCGGCAGGTGGAGGTAGGGAGCGACTTTTGGACAGTCGGCCATGGCCTCAATCGTCGAATCGGTCATGTCCGAGGGGTGGGGCGAGGTGAAACGGATACGCTCAACGCCGTCAATGGCTGCGGTCCGGCGCAGCAAGGCTCCGAAGTCGCACCCGTCGTGACGGTAGGCGTTGACGGTCTGACCCAGATACACGACTTCCTTATAGCCCTGCTCGGCCACGTCTCGGACCTGGTCGAGCAAGGTCTGGACCGGCACGCTGCGCTCACGCCCTCTGACGTAGGGCACGATGCAGAAGGTGCAGAATTTGTCGCAGCCGCGCATGACCGTCACCCAGGCCCGCACGCCCTCAGCCCGGACCGGCGACACGTCGGCGTAGGTCTCATCCCGGTCGAGCCGCACCGAGACCAGGGGATCGGCGGGGTCGTCCTGGTCCAACAGAGCCGGCAGATTGCGGTAGGCATCGGGGCCGAGCACCAGGTCGAGGAAGGGCGCTTTGTCCAGCAGCTGGTCGCGGTGGTGCTGGGCCATGCAGCCGGTCAGCCCCAGACGCACCTCGGGACGGCGGGTTTTGTGATGCACCAAGGCGGCCAGGCGTTTGAGCACGCGCTCCTCGGCGTGTTCCCGAATCGCGCAGGTGTTGAGCAGAATCACATCGGCTTCGTCGGCCTGTCGGGTCGGCTCATAGCCGTGCGGTTTGAGCAGCCCGACGAGCAGTTCGGTGTCGGCGATATTCATCTGACAACCGTAGGTTTCAATGTAGACCTTGCGCGCATCCATTACGATTTTTGTAGCGAGTCCAGCCAGGCAGGGCAAGGGTAGTACCTCAGCGGGTAGGGGCGGGTTTGAAACTATACGGGGCAACCATTAGCAAATTGAGACACGACCAGGACAGGAGCTTCGTTGCGGCCCGGGGGGCGGGATGGTAGCTTAGGTCGAACCGAAAAAAACATACGGGAAGCGGGTGAAACGCTGAAGTATGAATGCTGAATGATGAACGGCAAACGGTGTGGCTATTGCTTTCACCCATCGTTCGCCGTTTTGCGTGACGTTTCCCGCCCAGGACGAGATATGTCTCAGCCACAACGGATCGTCTCTTTGCTGCCGAGCAGTACCGAAATGGTGTGCGCGCTTGGCATGGCTGAACGTCTGGTCGGCGTGTCGCACGAGTGCGACTACCCGGCCGAGGTGGTCGGGCTGCCGATCCTGACCGAACCCAAGCTCGACCCGTCCGGGACGAGCCGGGCGATTGACGACCGCGTCCGGCAGCTGGTCCAGGACGGCCTGAGCGTCTATCGGCTGAAAACCGACCTCCTGCGCGCTCTTAAACCCGACCTGATTGTCACCCAGGACCAGTGTGAGGTGTGCGCCGTGTCGGTGTCCGAGGTGGAGCGGGCGGTGCAGTCTCTGCTGGCCTCGGATGTCGCTCTCGTATCGCTGAGCCCGCAGCGCCTGGGGGATATCTGGTACGATATGCAGGGCTTGGCCCAGGCCCTGGGTCAAGACGAACAGGCCGAGGATTTGCTGCGTACGCTCAAGAAACGGGTCTGGAAGGTCGAGCAGCGCACCCGCCATCTTGAACGCCCGCGGGTGGCGTGTCTGGAGTGGCTGGACCCGCTGATGGCCTCTGCGAACTGGGTTCCCGAAATGGTCGAGATCGCCGGCGGCACATACGACCTGGCCGCCGCCGGGGATCACAGCCCGACGCTGAGCTGGGACCGCCTGCTTGAGGCACAGCCGGAGGTGATCGTCATCATGCCGTGCGGCTTTCCGATTGCCCAGTCACAGGCCGAGCTGCCGACCCTGACCGCTCATCCCGACTGGCAACGGCTGCCCGCAGTGCAGGCCGGTCGGGTATATATTGTTGACGGCAACGCCTATTTCAACCGGCCGGGCCCGCGCATTGTCGAGAGCATTGAACTGCTGGCAGAGATGCTCCATCCCCAAGCCTGCGCCGGTCTGGCACCCGAGGGATCGTATATCCCGGTTTTGTAGGGATGGGCCTCCATATCACCAACCCAGCAGGTATTCCCCGGACATATGTAGGGGCGAGCCCCCGTGCCCGTCCGGCGGGGTAGCGTGATATGGGCGGATGGCGGTGAGGGCAGCTGCGGGGGTTGCATCGACTGGGCGTTGTCCCTACTCGTCTTCACCCGGACTGATGAGCTGCATGTTGCCGTCCCGGAACTCCTGGCCGCGTTCTTTGACCAGGCCGGGATAGGCGTGGTAGAACTGTCCGCCGAGCCGCAGAAACGACTCTACCTCGGTCTCTTCCAGGTTCAGCGCCTCAATCGCCTCGGCCGCCTCTTGTTGGCTTGCCGCAGCCAGCAACGCGTCGTAGATGCGCCGGCAATCGGCAATCTGAAAATCGTCCCGCTCGGGCAGGGCCTCACGGTCCTGAAGACTGCGGGGGTGGTATTCCAGCAAATAGCGCAGGGCTTTGAGTTCATGCCGCTGCTGATCGAGTTTTTTAATCACGACGGCCACAGGTGTTCCTCCACAAGGTTGCGAGAGTGTCGGCTGAGACTGTAGGATGTGGTCAGCAGTCAGTGACGAGTGGTTAGTGAGTAGCGAGCCCATCTCTCTCCACTAGCCACTCGTTACTTTTCACTCTTCACCCTTCATTCAGGATACTGCTATGGCGGTTCACGAACATAAAAACAAGGCCCACCGTACGGTCCGCTGCGCGGTCATCACCCTCAGCGATACCCGCGACGAAACCACCGACAAGAGCGGTCAACGCATCAAGGCCCTGCTGGCCGAGCACGAGCAGCCGGTGGTCTCCTACCAGATTCTGAAAGACGAGCCGGACCAGATCACGGCTGCGGTCCGAGCGCTGCTGGCCCGGCCCGATGTGGACGTGATCCTGACCAATGGCGGGACCGGCATTGCGCCGCGCGATACCACGTTTGAGGCGCTTCAGGGCCTGCTGGAAAAAGAGATTCCCGGCTTTGGCGAGATGTTTCGCATGCTGAGCTATGAAGACATCGGCTCGGCCGCCATGCTGACCCGCGCCACCGCAGGCGTGGCCCAGGGCAAGGTCATCATTTCGCTGCCGGGCTCGACCGGCGCGGTCGAGTTGGGCATGACCAAGCTGGTCTTGCCCGAACTGGGCCATATGCTGTTCGTACTGCGGGGAGAGCGCCATGCGCATTAGGCTGCGCTACTTTGCCTCGCTGCGCGAACGGCTGGGCAAAGCCGAGGAAACCCGCGAGATTCCGGACGGCGCCAGCGTGGGTCGGGTGTGGGAACTGCTGGCCGAGGAGCGGCCAGAGTTGGCCGAACTTGAGCGCTCGGTCGCCTTTGCCGTGGCCCAGGAATACGTTGACAGGGATTACCGCCTTCGAGATGATGACGAGCTTGCATTCATTCCGCCGGTGAGTGGGGGAACTATGCCGGAAACCCGTATCTTAGCCAAGATCACCCAAGAGCCGATCAACATGCAGGAGCTGAGCGATTTTGTGGCCGACCCGGGCGCGGGAGCCATGGCCAGCTTTGTCGGCACCACCCGCGATACCAACGAGGGCCGCCAAGTCATCCGTCTGGAGTACGAGTGCTATCCGGGCATGGCCGAAAAAGAGATGACCAAAATCGGTCAGCAGGTCCTGGAGCGCTGGCCGGTCCTCAGAATTGCCATGATCCACCGCCTCGGCCGTGTCGATATCGGTCAGGCCAGCGTGGCCATTGCGGTGTCCTCAAGCCACCGTCACGCGGCCTTTGAGGCCTGCCACTACGCCATCAATACCCTCAAGGAAAGCGTCCCGATCTGGAAAAAAGAACTCTACGAGGGCGGACAGGTGTGGATCGGCTCCCAGACCGGCAGCCACGGCAGGCTGCACCAAGTCGGAGAAGAGGGCAGCGGCTAGGTCGTCCGCCTCACAGGTCGCATACGTTATGGATATTCGCACCCTCGGTATTGTCGGTGCCGGTCAGATGGGCAGCGGTATCGGACAGGTCGCCGCCCAGGCCGGATTTTCGGTCCTGCTGTACGACGTGACGACCGACTTGGTTGATCACGCGCTGGCCAACATCCAGCGCAACCTGGTCCGTCTCACCGACCGTGGCACACTGTCCGCCGAGGAACAGCAGGCTATCCAGGAGCGTTTGCGCGGCACCAGCAATCTGGCCGATATGCGGGATGTGGATCTGGTCATCGAAGCCGCCCCGGAAGACTATGCGATCAAAAAAGACCTGTTTGAACAGCTGAGCCGGGTGACGCGGCCCGAGACCATCCTGGCCAGCAACACCTCGTCCATCTCGCTGACCCAGCTCGGAGCGGTCACCACCAAACCTGAGAAGGTCATCGGCATGCACTTCATGAACCCGCCAGTGGTGATGCAGCTGGTGGAGATTGTGCGCGGTCTGGTGACGGCCGACGAAACGCTCACAACCGTTGACAGCCTGGCCAAGCAGATGGGCAAGACCACGATCCTGGCCAAAGATTACGCCGGGTTCATTGTCAACCGTATTCTGCTGCCCATGATCAACGAGGCCATCTATGCCCTGTACGAAGGGGTTGGCGGGGTCGAAGACATTGACCAGGGCATGAAGCTGGGCACCAACCAGCCCATGGGCCCGCTGGCCCTGGCCGATCTGATCGGGCTGGACACCTGTCTGGCGGTCCTGGAGCGGCTCCACCACGGCTTGGGCGACGACAAATACCGTCCCTGCCCTCTGCTGCGGAACTATGTGGCCGCCGGCTATCTGGGCCGCAAAGCCGGCCAGGGCTTTTACGGCTACGGCAAATGACACCCGACGCGATGAAGGAGAAACCTATGAGCGCCGAGAACGAAAAGAAAGTGACCGACTTCTGCCTGTCTCTGGAAGACGGCGAGCTGGCTAAGAGCGTCCAGTATCTGTCAGACGATGTGGATTATCATAATATCCCCTGGAAGCCGGTGACCGGCCACGCCGGGGTGCGCCAGGTTCTGGAGAGTTTTATCGAGGGCGACAACAACCTGCTGCAAAAGATGGACATCAAGCATACCACCTCGGCCGGCGATACGGTCATGAACGAGCGGCTCGAAACCTGGGTGGTCGGCAGTGTCACCGTCAAGCTGCCGGTAGTCGGCATGTTTGCATTCAACGCCGAGGGCAAGATCTGCCGCTGGCACGACTATTTTGACGCCGAAACCATTGCCCCGCTGACCGCAGAAATGAAGCGCGTCCGGGGCTGAGGTCCGCTCAGGCCGTCCGATCAGGAAACAACACCAGTCCCCGGCGTGGCCAGGCTCGGGTCACTACCCGGCCCAGGCCCGACTCGGTGATGTACAGCGTCGTGTAGTCCGGTCCGCCAAACGCGACGTTGGTGACGGCCTTGTCCTCACAGGCCAGGACATCGACCTGCCGGCCGTCCGGGTCGAAGACGACAACACCGCCCCCCAGCACCCCACACACCAGCACATAGCCGTCCTCATCCACACAGAAACCGTCGGGATGGTAGCCGCTGGGCAGGCTGCCGAACGGGCGTCGTTCGCCCAGCTGTCCGGGACCGAGAATGGGGAAGGCGCACAGCCCGGCGGCAAAGGTCTCGGCCACCAGCAGTGTCCTACCGTCCGGGCTGATGCCGATACCGTTCGGATGCTGGAGGGGACCGGCCACCCGCCGAATGAAGCCGCCGTCGGGGCTGGCGTAGTAGACCCGTCCGGGCCGAGCAGTCGGCCGGTTGAGCGGCTCGCGGCGGGCCGGGTCGCGCTGAATCGGGTCGGTAAAGTAGAAATTCCCCTGGTCGTCGAAGACCAGGTCGTTGGGGGCGCTGAGCCGCGTCCCGGCACACTCGGTATACAGCCGCCGGACCGTGCCGTCGGGCTCAATGCGTTCGATCCGGCCGGTCTCATAGTCTGCGGCCGGGCCGACAGGCAGGCCGTTGTGCCACGCAAAGCCGCCGTTGTTCGTCACATACAGGGCGCCGTCGGGTCCGCGAGCCGCGCCGTTCGGCCCGCCGCCCGGTGTGGCGAACACCGACAGCCCGCCGTCAGGAGCAATATGCCGGATCTGGCCGGCCCCAATCTCGGTGACGTACAGGCTGCCGTCGGCCGCCCACACCGGGCCCTCGGGAAAGGCCAGGCCGGTGGCGATAACGCTCGGCATCGGTTGCTCGTGTCCGGCGTGGTCAGGCTGCCTGGCGCTCCTTGGCTCGCAGCAGCTTGGCCACAATCTGATCAACCACGCCGTCCACCAGCCCGCGCACCTCGTCCGGCAGCTTGGGCTGAATCGGATGCGGCACCAGGACGGGCTCGTACTGGGGCAGCCCCAAGGCCGTACACTGGGCGTGGGCTGCGGTCATAAACTCGGTTGTGGCAACGTTGGCGGTCGGAATGCCGTGTTCTTCAAAACCCACCACATCGTGCGAACTGCACGAAATGCAGGCCCCTCAATCACTGAGGGCTTCGATCACCGCGTCACAGCGCTCCAACAACTCCTGTTTGACCTCAACCGGAACGGTGCGGCCCGGAGTCACCTTGCGGCGGCGCAAGACCTCTTTGACCCCGTACTGCTGAACCAGCACTTCTTCCAGACGGTCCAGGAAAAACTCGCCCTTGGCCTTGTTGATGTCGAGCAGGCCGATCGTTGTCCCGGCCAGGCTCTCCAGCCGTGGGGCAAAATCGAGGCTCTTGCGTTCGACCTGAGAGGTCGGATCCAGTAAACGTGTCATGCGTTCCTCCTTATGCAGGCTGAATTGCTTTTGTGGTGATGGTGCTGCCCGAGCTGCCGCGCACCAGGCCGGGCACGGCTGCGGAAAATCGGCCGGCCGTGCCGCCGGCGACAAGGATGAGGATGCTCTCGGGCTTGGGAAACTTGGGATACAGGGTGTCGTCGGTCGGTGGTTGTTTGTCGGCGTTGACCCCTCTGAGCATGCTGACGCCAGCGCCCTCTCCGCCGTTGACCCCGGGCTGGAGTTCGCGGTACGGCCGCCTGATCTTCTCGAACAGAAACTGCCGGATATCGTTTTTTGACCAGCCGTCCTGGGCAAAGGTCTTGGCGTGCTCCGGCCCCAGAATCAGGGCGGTATCGGAAAAAACCGGGAAGTTCTTGTGGTTCCAGACCGAGGTCATGCTCCAGCCCAGGGACAGGGCCAGCTGTTCGGCCGTGCGGCTGGCGTGGTCGCTGATCTGAAACGGCGAGTGCCCGCCAAACAGGGTCACCGTGCTCTGCTCGGGCCGAAAGCCGCGCTCGACGTGCAGCGGCTCCCAGGGACTCTCCTCCTCGTCCTCGCCCACACAGAAGGTGAACTGGGCGGGATGACCGAGGGTCGCCTTGCAGATTTCCTGCGGCTTGGCGCCGCCGATATTGAGAATAATCAGACGAATCGCCCGGCCGATGGTGGCGTTGGCCCGAAAGCCGTGGCCCAGGGCGTTATGACCGCAGTTGACCCCGATCCGGCGACGGATCGGGCCGTTGATGATCGTCAGCGGCGTGGCCGAGAAGGTCGTGACGTTGATCGCGTGCAGAGCAAACTGCTCCTCGCATATGGCTTCGACCGCAGCCACAACGACCGGAAAGAAGCTCGCATGACAGCCGGCCATGACCGCGTTGATGGCGACTTTTTCGACGCTGGCCGGACCGTAGTTGGGACCGACCGCGCCAAGGACCTCCTGGGGATCGCGGTCCACCGCGTCAAGCATGGCCTGCACCCGCTCTTCGGTCGGCGGCACGACCGG
>JAAXHF010000233.1 GCA_012271025.1 Deltaproteobacteria bacterium
GCCCAGTACGGCTCGGACGCCATTGCCGGGGTGCTGAACTTCGTGCTGAAGGAAAACCGCGAGGGCCTGACGGTCCACACCAACTGGGGTCAGAACTACCACGGCGACGGCGACAAGGTGCAGGTGGCCGCCAACCTGGGCCTGCCGCTGACCGAGGCCGGCTTCGCCAGCCTCAGCTTCGAGTTCATGAACGTGGACGAAACCAGCCGCAGCGTGCAGCGGAGCGACGCGCGGGGCTTGATTGAGGCCGGCAACGAGCATGTCCGCCGGCCGGCGGCTCAGATCTGGGGCGCGCCTGAAGTCCAGTACGACTACAAGTTTTTCGGTAATGTCGGCCTCGACCTCGAAGAGATCAACAGCCGGCTGTACGCCTTTGGCAACTATGCCGAGCGGCGGGTGGAGGGCGGCTTCTACTTTCGCAATCCCCACACCCGGAACGGCGTGTTCCGGGGCGACCCGCTCGAAGACGGCACGCCAACGGTCAAGATGATTGACCTGTCGCACGACGGCCTGTCCGGCAACTGCCGAGATATTCCCATCCGAGGCAATGTTCCCCAGTTTGCTGAAGTCGCCGACAACGGCCCGGACTGCTTTTCGTTCATTGAGCGCTTTCCGGGCGGCTTCACGCCGCGTTTCGGCGGCTATGTGAAGGACTGGAGCATCGCCTTCGGCCTGACCGGCGACCTGGAAGGGTTCAGCGGCATCTATTCCCTGCTGAACGGCTGGGACTACGACATGAGCGCCTACTTCGGGGAGAACAGCGTTGACTATTTCTTCATCAACACCATCAACCCGCAGCTGGCCGACATGCGAACGAACATCCCGACGCAATACCGACCCGGCGGCGTGAACCAGTCCGAGAAGACCTTCAACCTGGATATTTCCCGGCTGGTGGACCTCGGCGTGTTTGCCTCTCCGCTGAACATGGCCTTCGGCTTTGAGTACCACATCGAAGAGTACGAGGTGAAACTCGGCGGCGAAAACTCCTGGTACGCCGATTTCGACCGGTTCGGACCTCAGGGTCTTGGCGTCGGCTCGAACGGGTTTACCGGATTCGGCCCCAACATCGTCGGCGAGTATCAACGGAATAACTATGCCCTGTACATGGACCTGGAAACCGAGGTGATTGAGGCTGTCACCCTCGGCGTGGCCGGGCGCTACGAGAACTTTGACGCGCCGATCGGCGAGTCCCTGAACGGTAAGGTGTCGCTCAGGTGGCAGCTGCTGGATATGCTGGCCGTGCGCGGTGCGGTCAGCTCGGGCTTTCGCGCGCCCACGCCCGGTCAGGCCAACGTGAACAAAATCACTACATCCTTTGCCGCCGATCTTGGCGGGTTGGTGGACGACGCGACCTTTCCTGCCCACCATCCGGCTTCGGCCTTCTTTGGCGCCCAGCCGCTGACCCCGGAAAAATCCGTCAACTATTCTGCCGGCGTGGTGTTCAACTGGGACGAGCTTGAGGTCACCCTCGACTACTACCGGATCAAGATGCAGGATCGCATCGTCCGCAGCAGCCGCTTCAATGTGGCGAATGAACTCACCAGGCTCGGCATTACCCGGGCGGCATTCGACGAGGTCGTTGGGCCGAACCAGATCACGGTGCTCCGCTTCTACACCAACGACTTCGACACCACCACCCAGGGCCTTGACCTCGTAGCCAGCTACCCGCTGGAATCCATGGCCGGCCTCACCGAGTTCACGTTTGTCGGCAACTGGAACAAGACCGAGGTGGACAGCCGCACCCCGGCGTTCATCAGCGATAAGCTTGTGCGGCAAATCGAAGAGGGCCTGCCGCAGTTCCGCTTCTCGCTGACGGCCGATCACAACTGGGGGCCGTGGCGCTTGCTGTCCCGTCTGTACTTCTACGACAAATTCCGCGATTATCCGACCGACGGCGCTTTCGGCTTCAATACCGGCGAACGCTGGATGATGGATATCGAAGCCTCGTATACCTTCCTGAACCTGCCCTATGGCAGCGCCTTCACCATCGCGGTCGGCGCGGAGAACGTGTTCGACGAGTACCCGCGCAGAAACCCGCAAGCGGCTGGTGCCGGCCTGAAATACCCGGAAACCTCGCCCTACGGCTTCAACGGCGGCTTCTACTATGTACGGGCCGGGTTTGAGTTCTAACGGCGCTGTGTGAACACAGGGGACCGGATGAAGAACCCGAAGAGGTGGTGGCGGTGCGGGTTTGTGACGGGGCTCTTCATCCTCCTCGGGGCAGCGCAAACCGAAGCCCAGGAGCCGGCTGCGGAGCAAGACCCGGCCGCGCAGGCCAGTGTCGCCAGGCTCGGCGACACTGGCCTTTGGGGCGGAAAACATGTTCGACCAGTATCCGCGCAAGAGTCGCTGGGCGGGCGTGCTCGGCAATAAATACCCGCCAAATTCGCCCTACGGCTTCAACGGCGGCTTTTACTACGTGCGGGCCAGCTTCGAATTCTAAATGTTCGGCAAAGCGCACTGGCGGTCCGGGCTGGTAGCCGGCTTTCTCATCCTCCTCGCAGCATCGACGGTCGCAGCCCAGGACGCACCGCCGCAGGCGGGGGTGGCCAAGCTCGGCGATCTCAGGGTGCTCGGCTCGCGTCTGCTGGGTCGCTCGGCTCAGGATTCGCTGGTGCCGGTGGACGTGATTCAGGCGGAAGACTTGCAGACTTACGGCATCCGCGACATGGACGCCCTGCTGGCGGCCAGTGTGCCGTCCTACCACGTCAACCGGCGTGCTGGCGATGCCGCTGCGCTGGTCCGGCCGGCCAATCTGCGCGGGCTGCCGCCCGACTCGACTCTGGTCCTGGTCAACGGCAAACGCCGACACCGGGCGGCGGTGATCAGCTTTCTGGGCGCCGGTATTTCGGACGGGGCGCAGGGAGCGGATATTTCGGTCATCCCGTCGATTGCCCTCAAACGGCTGGAAGTGTTGCGGGACGGTGCGTCCTCGCAGTATGGGTCCGACGCCATTGCCGGGGCACTGAATTTCGTGCTGCGCGACGACTCCGAGGGAGCCGTGCTGGAAACGCGCTGGGGTCAGAACTACCACGGCGACGGCGACACAGTGAGCGTTGCCGGCAATATCGGCCTGCCGCTGACCGCAGCCGGCTTTGCCAATCTCAGCTTCGAGTTCACCAACGTCGGCGAGACCCGGCGCAGCGTGCAGCGGGGCGATGCGCTGGGGCTGATTGCCGCCGGCAATGACCGGGTGCGTCGGCCGGCGCAAATTTTCGGCACGCCGGCAGTGCAGTACAACTATAAATTCTTCGGCAACCTGGGCCTCGACCTGAACGATAGCCACAGCCTGTATGCGTTTGGCAACTATGCCGAACGCAAGGCCGTCGGCCACTTCTTTTTCCGTAACCCCCACACCCGGGGCGGGGTGTTCAGAGGGCCGGTTGTGGATGGCGCCCCAACGCTTCTGGTGGCCGACCTGTCTGCGGATGGCAGGTCGGCCAACTGCCCGACGGTGCCTATTGTGGAGAACGTCCCGGACCCGGAGGCGCTGGCTAAGGTCGCCGCCAACCCGGACTGTTTCGCCTTCAACCAGCGCTTTCCAGGCGGTTTTGCCCCACGCTTTGGCGGGACCATGCAGGACTGGAGTGTCGCCTTCGGGCTGCGCGGCGCGCTGTCCGACACCGGCAGCCCGCTCCTGGACGGCTGGGACTACGACCTGAGCGCCGGCTTCGGTCAGAACAGCATTGATCTGTTCATCTCCAACACCATCAACCCCCAGCTCGCCCACCGCCAGACCGCCATCCCGACCTCGTACACACCCGGCCGCTATACGGAGTTCGACAAGGTGTTCAATCTTGACATCTCCCGGCCGTTCGACCTCGGTGTCTTGTCGTCCGCGCTGAGCCTGGCCTTCGGGCTGGAGTACCGCGAAGAAGCATTCACCGCCGATGCTGGCGAGCCGAATTCCTGGACCATCGATCCCAATTTGGCCAGGCAGGGCTTCGGCATCGGCTCCAACGGCTTTCCGGGTCTCAGCCCGACCTATGCCGGGACCTTCGACCGGGGCAGCTACGCCGGTTATGTGGACCTGGAAACCAGCCTGTTCGACCAGCTGAGCCTGGGTCTGGCCGGGCGCTATGAGGACTATGCGCAGGTCGGCGATACGCTGAACGGCAAGGTTGCGGCCCGCTGGACCCCCCCCATCCCTCCCCTGACAGGGGGGGGATGGGGGAGGGTGGCCGTGCGCGGTTCGGTCGGCTCGGGTTTTCGGGCGCCGACCGTGGGCCAAGCCAACATCCGGAACGTGACGACGACCTTCATCAACGGGCGACTGGCGGACGAGGCGACGCTCTCTCCGACCGATCCGATTGCCCGACAGAAGGGCGGCAGGCGGCTGGAGCCGGAAAAATCGGTCAACTATTCGGTCGGCACGGTGTTCAGCCTGGGCCAGCTTGATGTGACTGTCGACTACTATCGCATCAAGATGCAGGATCGCATCGGACTGACCAGCACACTGACGCTGACCGAGGCGGATATTGCGGCACTCCTGGCCCGGGGTGTCACGGACGCCAGCAGTTTCACCGGCGTGCGGTATTTTACCAACGACTTCGATACCACCACCCAGGGCGTCGATCTTGTGGCGACCTATCCCGTGGCGACCCGGGCCGGTCACACGCTGTTCACCCTGGTGGGCAACTGGAACGACACCACGGTTGACCGCCGCAATCCGACCGTCATCAACGACCGGCGGGTGCGTCAGCTCGAAGACAGTCTGCCCGAGTTTCGCTTCTCGCTCACCGGCGATCACACCGCCGGGCCGTGGCGGCTGTTGACCCGGCTGCATTTCTACGATGGGTTCTATGCGGCTCATCTGAACAGCGCCGACTTGCCCATCCACACCGCCGAACGCTGGCTCATGGACGCCGTCGTTTCCTATACCTTCGCCGACCTGCCGCTCATGGCCCGGCTGACCCTGGCGTTTGGCGCCGAGAATCTGTTCGACCGCTACCCGGCCAGAAATCCGCACGCGCGGCTGGCCGGCGCAAAATATCCCAGAGCCTCGCCCTACGGCTTTAACGGCGGCTTCTACTACGCGCGCGCCAGCCTCGAATTCTAGTTGAGGAGTGGGCCAGGATTCTGGAAAGCGCGGCACGGAGGATGACGATGAAGACATGGGCAGGAGTGGCGCTCTGCGTGCTGCTGGGAGCATCAACAGGCCAAGCCCAACAGGCGGAGCCGCAGGCGGAGGTTGTCGGGCTCGACGCTCTCCAGGTCGTGGGCTCACGTCTGGCCGGGCGCTCAGCCCAGGATTCTCCGGTGCCGGTGGACATCATCCAGGGCGAGGACTTGCAGACCTACGGCATCCGTGACATGGACGCCCTGCTGGCCGCGAGCGTGCCGTCCTACAATGTCAACCAGCATCCTATCGGCGGGGACGCCACCTTTGTCCGACCGGCCAATCTGCGCGGGCTGCCGCCCGACTCCACCCTGGTGCT
>JAAXHF010000153.1 GCA_012271025.1 Deltaproteobacteria bacterium
GACCACACCAGCTTTCAGCACCCGGCTGAGATCGCCCGGGAAACTGAGGAGGTACGCTTTACCGCTCGTAGCCCACATTGGTCAGAGCCGCGACTTGAGCATGTTGTCATGGAACTCTGAAAAAAACCCCCTCCCGTTTTCGTCGCACAGCCCTGGCCGCTGCGTAGAGGCCAGGGGCTGGCTATCGCAGGAGCGTGAGCTTGCGCGTCAAGACCCCTTCGTCCGTGACCAGTCGGTATAGGTATGCGCCGCTGGCTACGGGGCGGCCGGCGTCGTCGCGGGCGTCCCAGGGCAGCCGGTGGTAGCCGGCCTGTTGTGCGCCTTGGTACAAGAAGGCGACTCGTTGCCCGGTCAGGGCGAACACTTCCAAACGGACTGAACTGGGGGTGGGCAAGAAGTACGAAAGGACGGTCTGGCTGTTGAATGGGTTGGGTGCGTTCTGCGCCAACTGCGGGCGAGTGGGCAGCACCGTCGGCTTGCCGCTTCCCAAAAAAGCGTCGAAGAGGCTAACGAGAGGCGACTGTTGACCGACCGCGGTAAAGGTCACCGGCGCTAGCCCGTCGACGGTGGCTTGCACGGCGTTTGCCCCGGCCTCGCTACCGACCAGCGTCAGGCGGGTCATGGCGCGGCCGTTGGCATCGGTGGTGGCCGTGGCAGCCGACAGGGTTCCTCCGCCAGCGGTGATCGAAAAGCTGACGACCGCTCCGGCTATCGCCGCCCCTTGCTCGTCTAATACGGCCACCACAAACGGGTTAGTCAGGATCTCGCCGACCGTGCCTTCTTGGCTATCGCCGCAGACCTTCGTCAGCCGATGGGGCATGGCTGGAGCGGCGGCGGTAGCGGTAAAGGTCACGGGTTCGATCCCGTCGACGGCGGCTTGCACGGCGTTGGGTCCGGCCGTGCTGCCCAACGTCAGGCGGGTTGCGGCGCGGCCATGGGCATCGGTGATAACGGTCGCCGACGACGTAGGAGGCTCAACGGTGCAAGGATTGGTGGCAGGGATGGCCGATAGCATTCCGTCGCCAGCAGTGACCGTAAAGGTGACCGGCTCCTCGGTGAGGGGAGTGCCGTCTTGGTCCAATACCGAGATGACAAACGGGGCGGCCAGTTGGGTGCTGGCTGAGCCTTGTTGGCCATCGCCGGAGACTTTCGTCAGGCTGAGAGGCGTTTGCTCAACGGCGATAGCGGTAAAGGTCACCGGTTCGATTCCGTCGACGGTGGCTTGCACGGCGTTGGGT
>JAAXHF010000350.1 GCA_012271025.1 Deltaproteobacteria bacterium
ACGTCGAAGCCGCCCTTGAGGGGCTGCCGTGCACCGCCAAAGCCGGCCCCGTCACCGCTCTGGCTCCCGAGGTCGGGCTTGTATTTCAGGTTTTCCTCGCGCCACTCGACGCCCAGGGCGATGTCGACGCCGGTGGCGGCAAACGGAGACACCAGGCCGTAGCGGCCGAGGTTGGCCGCGACCTGGCCGGACACTACGTGCTGGTTGGTGCTGCCGCGGGTCGTGTACGTTCGTGAGAGGTAGTCGGTCATGTCTTTGGTGACCGCGCCGTCTTGAAAGATGTTCCAGGGGACACAGCTCGGGTCGGCCCCGTTCAGCGCGGACCGGCACACGATATCCCCGCTCACCGGGTCGTACACCGCATCCAGGGCACGGTTGATCCGGCTGGCCGACAAATCATTGACGGCTTTGCTCAGCGCGCGCACCTCGGCGTATTGGTAGTACAGATTGTAGCGCCAGGCATCGGCAATCTCGCCGCGCAGTCCGAACACGCCGCGATAGGAGGTGTGGTGCAGGTAATCCTTGCGATTGCCGCTCTCCACGCTGCGCCGGCCGATATAGACATTCTGGATGTCTTCCCGCGTCAAGCCGTACTGGCCGCACAGGGCCTGAAACTGCTGCTCGGACAGAAACGCGTTGCCGCAGTGCAGAGAGCGCGTCCTGAAGAACGAGCCCGAGGGCGCGATCTGAGCAGTGGTGCGGTCGTCCGTGAACATCAGTTCGGTGTAGGCCTCAACGGACTCGTGCAGGTCATAGTGGGCAAAGGCGCCGGCGGTCCAGCGGACATCGGGCCGCTGAAAGTGATTCACAGGCGCATAGTTGTAGAAGCGACCGTCCCAGTTCGTAAACTTGTCCCCTTCGACCTGGTAGAAGAACGGTAGTCCTGGGTCATGTCCAGGCCCGCTCTTGTGGGTGCCGAAGTCGGCAAACAGGCCCTTCGGTATCGTGCCCGAGCCGATGCACCTATCGGAGCCGTCGGGGGCCAAAGCGCAACTTGCGTGGTCTCGGTCGCCCCGGAGCACCTTCCCGCCGTCACGCCAGGTCGCATAGGCGGTGATATTGCCGCGGTTACCGCCCAGGTTTTTGCCCAGGATCAGTGAGACGTTGGACAGCTCGCCGTCCGCGGTAGCGTCGTCGGCAACCTCATAGCCTTGGTCGGAGATCAGCCGTTTCAGTCTGCGGTTGTCGTTGTCGTGCTGGTGCTGGCTGAACTGATAATCCAGCTTGATGCCCTCGAAATCGTCGATCAATATGAAGTTGATCACGCCGGCGACCGCATCCGAACCATAGGTGACCGAGGAGCCGCCGGTCAGGACATCGACGCGCTTGAGCAGGGCGCCCGGAATCTGGTTGATATCCTCGTTGCCGGTCCCGCCCCAGGGCGAGCCCGCCGGCATGCGGCGACCGTTGATCAGCACCAGGGTGCGCGACGATCCCAGGTGGCGCAGGTTCAGGGTGGCGATCCCGCTGGCGCCGTTGGCGTTGGAGGCGTCCTGACCGCCGGTAAACACCGAGGGCAGGGAGCGGACCAGCTCTTCCACCCGGACGGTCCCCTGGTGCAGCAGCTCTTCGGCGTCAACGCTGACAATCGGGCCGAGCTCAACCTGACCGACCGCCTGCTGGAGCCGCGACCCGGTGGTGGTCACGACCATTGGTTTCAGGGCCTCCAGTTTCTTTGGCTCTTTGCTGGATTCAGCCTCCGGCTTTTCGCCGGCTTTGGCTTGCGGCTGCTGAGTTGCCGTTTGATCGGCGTCGGCGGCGCCGGCCGGCACGGTGGCGAAGGTGAGGAGTAAGGCTGTTGCTAAGGTTACGGCGAGTTTCCGTCCTAGCTGCATGTATGTGCATAAGCTCATGCATGCGCATGTAGGCCGCCAATAGAGATTTGTCAATCACGGAGGAGAGTTCCCTGACTGGGGTGTGGATTATGGACAGACTGTTGCCGGTGTTGACGCCCCGTCGCTGCACGGGGCGCATGCCGATATACACCCGGATAAAGACCGTCAGAAAGACGATGCCGGTCCAACGTCAAAGCGATTCACGGCGCAGTTCCAGCCCGGTCGTGAGGGCCATACCGATGAGGACCAGGGTGAACGGGAAGCCCGCGGCGAGTGCTGCGGCCTGCAAGGAAAACAGGCCACCACCGAGCAGGAGTGCAATGGCGACCAGCCCTTCGAGTACGCACCAGAACAGGCTCCGCCCGACCGGGACGCTGAAATTCCCGCCGGCGGTGATGGTCGCGACGACCAGCGAGCCGGAGTCTGATGAGGTGACGAAGAAGATGACGATCAGGACGAGAGCGACGACAGAGAGCAGACCTGTTAGCGGTAGTGGTTCGAGCATTTTGAACAGCGCCAGCTCCGGTATCCACGCGCTGACGGTATCGGTCACGCCGGTGTAGCCGTCGGTGAGATATTGATGGACGGCGATTCCGCCAAAGGCACTCATCCACAGTAAAACGAACAGCGTTGGCAGGAGGAGTACGCAGATTAAGAACTCACGGACTGTTCGGCCCCTGGAAATGCGGGCGATAAAAATACCGACGAACGGTGCCCAGGAAAGCCACCAGGCCAGGTAGAAGATGGTCCAGTCGTGCAGGAAAGCGGTGTCCTGTCGGCCCACCCAGTTGCTGAGCGGTACAATTGCGGTCAGGTAGCTGCCCAGTCCGCTGAAGAAGCCAGCCCAGATATAGAGGCTTGGTCCGATCCCGATAATGCACACCAGCAGTAATACCGCCAGCAGCGCGTTCAACTCGCTGAGACGCTTGATGCCGACATTAAGCCCGGTCAGCACCGAGCCTGTCGCCACGGCGGTGATCAGCACAATAAGCACCACCCTGGTAAGATCGGTGGCCGGAATCCCGAACAGGTAGTTGAGACCACCCGTCACCTGATTGGCACCCAAGCCGAGCGAGGTGGCAAGACCGAATACGGTCGTAAAGACGGCCAGCGTATCAATCAGGTGGCCGGCCCAGCCCCAGACGCGGTCACCGAGCAGGGGATAGAAGGCCGAGCGAATCGTGAGCGGCAGGCCCCGGTTATAGCTGAAGAACGCCAGGGTGAGCCCTACAAGCGCGTAGATGGCCCAACCGTGCAGACCCCAGTGGAAAGTCGCCGCGGCGATGCCGAGGGCGCGGGCCGTCTCGGGGTCGACGGCATTAATACCGAGTGGGGGATACAGAAAGTGTTGGACCGGCTCCAGCACCCCGAAGAACATCAGCCCAATGCCTATGCTGGCTGCAAAGAGCATCGCGAACCAACTGACAGAGGAATACTCGGGGACGGCTTCCCGTCCGCCGATCCGCACCTTGCCGAGCGGAGAGATAACTATAAATAGGCAGAACAGCAGGACGAAGTTGGAGGTGAGCAGAAACAGCCAGTCGAACCGGGTGGTGAGCCAAGCCCGAATCCCCCCAAAGACTTGGGCCGCCC
>JAAXHF010000112.1 GCA_012271025.1 Deltaproteobacteria bacterium
CTCCAGATCCGCTCGACCGATTTCAACCGTTTTCAGGCCAAGGTCCGAACCGGCAACTTTCAGATCATCCGCTGGGGCTGGGGCGCCGACTATCCCGACCCGGAGAATTTCTTCTTCCTGCTGTACGGCCCCAACGGCCGGGCTCACCACGGAGGCGAGAATCACGTCAACTATGCCAACCCGCGTTTTGACGCGCTGTTCCGTGAAATGGAGAACATGAGCAACTCGCCCCAGCGGCTGGCCCTGATCGAGCGGATGACCGCAATCATCCAGCACGACGCACCCTGGGCGTGGGGCATGCACCCGGTGGTCTACGGCCTCTACCCGGCCTGGTATCACAACGCCAAGCCCATGCTATTCGGCCGCAACTCGCTGAAATACAAACGGGTCGATGCCGCGCTCAGACAGGTCAGCCGCCAGGACTGGAATCGTCCCGTAACCCTGCCGCTCTGGATTCTGGCCGGCCTGTTCGTGCTGACGATCATCCCGGCCACCCTCACCATCTACCGACGTGGCCGGCCGGCCCGGACACGGGCGGACGCCCCATGATCGCCTATATCGTCCGCCGGACGCTGTACGCCGTGCCCATCCTGGTCGGCGTCAACCTGATCGTCTTCGGCCTGTTCTTCTTTGTGAATTCGCCGGACGATATGGCTCGCGCCCACCTCGGCCAGAAGCGGGTCACGCCCGAGCAGATCGACGGCTGGAAGCGCGAGCGCTCGCTCGACCTGCCCTATTTCTACAACGCCGGCTGGCAGCGGCTGGGGGCGTTGCTCGGCACCCAGCCCGAGACCAGCGCCGAGCTCCACACGGCCGGCAGCGGCGCCTACGCGCTGGTCGTCGAGGCACCCCCGCCGTCCGGCGATCAGGTTCGCAGCCTGCGTCTCGACTGCTCCCAGCCGCAGCGCCTGGTCCTGCCCGACGGCTTTTCCGCAGACGGCGGCCTGGATCTGCCGCCCAACCCCGACCCGCAGCGTTTTGTGTTTCGCATCGCTCCCCCGGCGGGGACGCCGGACGCCCCCCCGCCGATCCTGCGGCTCAGCCTGCGCGTCTCCGACCCCTCCCCCGGCCATCGGCTGATCGTCGAGTACCAGGCGCCCATCTCGGCTGCGGCCCGCCTGACCCGGACCATTTTTTTCCAGCGCTCGGTTCACATGCTGTTCTTCCGCTACGGCCGCTCAGACGACGGGCGCGACATCGGCCAGGAGATTTTTCGGCGCATCGGTCCCAGCCTCAGCATCACCCTGCCGGCCTTCGTGCTGGGCCTGCTGCTGAACATCTTTTTTGCCATGGGCGTGGCCCTGTACCGGGGGACGTATGTGGACCACTGGGGCGTGCTGCTGTGTGTGCTGCTGATGTCGATTTCGGCCCTGTTCTATATCATTGCCGGTCAGGTCGTGTTTGCCAAAGCGCTCCGCCTGGTGCCCATCTCGGGTTTTGACTCGGGCATCTATTCCTTCAAGTTCATTGTCCTGCCGGTCCTGATTGCGGTGATCATGGGCCTGGGTGGCAGCGTGCGTTTTTATCGGACCATTTTTCTGGAGGAGATCGGCAAGGACTATGTGCGCACGGCGCGGGCCAAGGGCCTGCCCGAACGGACCGTGCTGTTTGTCCACACCCTGAAGAACGCCATGATTCCGATCCTGACCAATGTCGTCGTCAGCCTGCCCTTTCTGTTTGCCGGCAGCCTGTTGCTGGAGTCGTTTTTCGCCATTCCGGGTATGGGCTCGTTCATGCTTGAGGCCATTCAGCGCCAGGACTTCGCCATTGTCCAGGCCATGGTCTCGCTGGGCTCGTTTCTGTACATCGTCGGCCTGCTGCTGACCGACATCAGCTACACCCTGGTCGACCCGCGCGTTCGTCTGGAGTAAACGCCGTGGCCGACCCTCTCCAAGCGCTGTGGCTCACCCTGGGCTTTCGTCCGGTCGTGCTGTGGAGCGATCTGCTGATCTACCTGCTGTTCCTCGGCGGCGGCGTATGGCTGCGGCTGGCCCTGCGTCGCGAGTACTGGCGGCGCGCCGTGCGCCAAGTCGTTGCCAACCGGCTGGCCATGCTCAGCTTTGGCGTGGTGTGTGTGTACGCCACGGTCGGGCTGCTGGACACCCTGCACCTGCGCCTGACCTCGGCCGACAATCCCCACGGCGGCGGCATCCACAGCGTGCTCGACGTGCTCACTCAGGGCTTCATCGCCGAGACCGAAAAAACCTATTCGGCCCCGTTCGCCGTCTACCAGTTCACCAAAGAAACCCGCCATACCCCGAGCGGCCAGACCCGCATCTATCCCCGTCTTGAGCACGCTGGCAGCCACCTCGGCGATCCCGACCAGCGGATGGCCGATATCTGGCGCAGGCTGGTGGTCGGGCTGGGCTGGGGCCTGGGCGCGGGTCTGCTGCTGTTCGGCCTGGTGTGGTGGCGCTGGCGCAGCGTGTGGCCGGGCGTGTTTTGCGGCCTGGTGGCGATCGTGGTGGCCGAAGTCCTGGCGCTCAGCCCCCACTACCACATCCTGGGCACGGACAAGACGGGCCAGGATGTTTTGTATATCGGGCTGAAAAGCGTGCGGACGGGCCTGATCATCGGCACCCTGACCACGCTGATTGTGACCCCGTTTGCCCTACTGTGCGGCGTCCTGGCCGGCTATCTGGGCGGCTGGGTGGACGACTGCATTCAGTACGTGTACACCACCCTGTCGTCCATCCCCGATATTCTGCTGATCGCCGCCGCCATGCTCATCTTTCAGGTCGGCCTGGCCGAGCAGGAAACCCTGATCTCGGCCGACCAGCGCCTGGTGTACCTGTGTGTGATTCTGGGCATTACCTCATGGACCGGTCTGTGTCGCTTGATCCGGGCCGAGGTGCTGAAACTCAGGGCGATCGAGTACATTCAGGCGGCCGAGGCCTTCGGGCTCAGCCGCCTGACTATCATGCTGCGTCACCTGGTGCCCAACGTGATGCACATCGTGCTGATTTCCATTGTCCTGCGCTTCAGCGGCCTGGTGCTGGCCGAGGCCGTACTGGCCTATGTCGGGATCGGGGTCGATCCGTCCATGCAGTCGTGGGGCAATATGATCAACCAGGCCCGCCTGGAGCTGGCCCGCGAACCGGTCGTGTGGTGGAACCTGTTTGCCGCCCTGGTCTTCATGCTCGGCCTCGTTCTGCCGGCCAACCTGTTCGGCGATGCGGTGCGAGACGCGCTCGACCCGCGCCTGCGGACGGAGTGAGGGACAGGGGGAAGGCTGATGAGTAGCGGCATACAGGACAACACGGCGTCCGCCCCGCTGCTGCGGGTCCGCGACCTCAAGACCTATTTCCGGACCAAAGCCGGCCCGGCTCGAGCGGTCGATGGGGTGTCGTTTGAGCTGACCGGGGGCGAAACCCTGGCCCTGGTGGGTGAGTCGGGCAGCGGCAAGAGCGTGACCGCGCTGTCCATCATGCAGCTCGTCCCCGAGGCGGTCGGCTATCACGCCGGCGGCAGCATCGAGTACCTGGGCCAGGACCTGACCCGGCTGTCTGAGACGGACAAACGTCGGCTGCGCGGCGGCCAGCTGGCAATGATCTTTCAGGAGCCGATGACCGCCCTGAATCCGGTCCTGAGCGTTGGCTTTCAGCTGGTCGAGTCGCTACGCCAGCACCGGCAACAGACGCCGGACGAGGCGCATCAGCGGGCGATTGAGCTGCTCCACCAGGTCAATATCCCCGACCCGGCCAAGCGTTTTGAGGAGTATCCCCACCAGCTGTCCGGCGGCATGAAACAACGGGTGATGATCGCCATGGCCATGGCCGGCGACCCCAGGCTGCTGATCGCCGACGAGCCGACAACCGCCCTTGATGTGACCATTCAGGCCCAGATTCTGGAGCTGATGAAAAGCCTGCAAGAACGCAACGGCATGGCGATTCTGCTCATCACCCACGACCTGGCCGTGGTCGCCCAGACGGCCGACCGGGTGGCGATCATGTACGCCGGGCGGATCGTCGAACACGCCCCCCGCCAGCGGCTGTTCGCCAATCCGGCCCACCCCTACACCATCCGGCTGCTCCAGTCCTTGCCGTCCGGCCAGCAGCGTCGCCAGGCGCTGCAAACCATTGAGGGCCGCGTGCCCGCGCCGACCCAGTTTCCGCCCGGCTGTCGCTTTGCCGACCGCTGCCACCTGGTTGAGGACCGGTGCCGACGCGACGACCCGGCCCTGGTGACGGTGGAAACAGACCACACCGCCGCCTGCCTGCTGTATGACACGCGGGGCCGGGAAGGTCGCCCGCCTCCTGCGGCTGTGTCCGCCCGCCCCCAGCCCAGTCCGGCCCAGCCCGCCTCGGATCAGACCCTGGTGCGGCTCAGCGGGCTGAAGGTCCACTTTCCCATCCGCCGCGGCGTCCTCAAACGCAGCGTCGGTTCGGTCAAGGCGGTCGATGGGGTCGATCTCGACATCCGTCGTGGCCATACCCTGGCCCTGGTCGGCGAGTCCGGCTGTGGCAAGACCACCCTGGGCAAGGCCGTGCTCCAACTGATCCGTCCCAGCGCAGGCCAGGTGTGGTTTGACGGCGCCGACCTGACCGCCCTGGGTCGTCAGGCTCTGCACGCCTACCGGCGGCGGCTGCAAGTCGTGTTTCAGGATCCCTATGCGTCGCTCAACCAGCGCATGATGGTCGGGGAAATCGTCATGGAGGGCATGGCCGCCCACGGCATTGGCAACAATCGCGCCGAGCGCGAAGGACGGGCCAAGCACCTCTTGACCCAGGTCGGCCTCGACCCGGACATGATCCACCGCTACCCCCACGAGTTTTCGGGCGGCCAGCGCCA
>JAAXHF010000048.1 GCA_012271025.1 Deltaproteobacteria bacterium
AGAGACAGCTGGGGATGGGAGGCGGCCAGCGGCGCGACCTGCGTCCGACCAAAGCGGCGGCTCAGGGTTCGACGGGCCGTGGTCAGGCGAAAGTCGGTGTCCGGCCGCTGGGTGATATGCGCCTGGGGCTGCCAGCCGGCGTCATCGGCTTCGCCTGCCCGTAGCAGGATTTCCTGGGCCGGGAATTTTGCCAGCAGGCTGGGCAGCTCGGTCCGGTTTGTCTCGGCCACGACAAACTCGCCGGTGGCCAGGGACAGGACGGCCAGGCCGACCCGGTCGGCGGAGTCGGAACACACGGCCGCCAGGCTGCGCTCGGTGTCGCCGGTTTCGAACAGCGTGCCCGGGGTGACGACCCGGACAACCTCGCGCCGTAGCAGCCCCCGCCCCTTGTGGCTGCCTTCCAGCTGTTCACAGATGGCGACCTTGAAGCCTTTTTCGACCAGGCGGCTGAGATAGGCGTCGAGCCGGTAGTGGGGAACCCCACACATGGGCACCCGTTCAGTGTTTTTTCCCTGCGGCCGCGAGGTCAGAGTAATGTCGAGGGCGCGGGCCGCAATCGCCGCATCGTCGTAAAACATCTCATAGAAATCGCCAAACCGAAAAAAGACCAGGGTTTCCTGGTACTCGGCTTTGACCCGGTGGTACTGGGCCATCATGTCGGTCGTCGGACTGGCGAGGGAGGGTGAGGTGCTCACTGGACTGGCCTTGGTTCATGGGGCTGCGCGTCCGTCCAACAATGGAGACAAAGCGCGCGGCGTGCAAGAGGCCGCGTGTTGTCGAAGCCCGACAGGTAGGCTAGAAAGACCGGGCAAAAGGAGGCGCTCCGATGTCTGTACAGAATGAGAAGTTTCCGTATGCCGGCGCGATTGACGCCGATGGTCATATTCTTGAGCCACCCGATACCTGGGAAAAATATATCGATCCCCAATTCCGTGACCGCGCCCTGCGCATCCGGCCCAACCAGGACGGGCTGGAGGTCGTCGAGGTTGGCGGCGCACCGGCCAGATATGTCCGCCCGGGCGGCCTGGCCATTTCCGGGGCGATGGGCAAAAAGGCCGAGGATCTCGAACCCCACCCGGATAAGACCTATGTCGGCCAGGCACCGTTCGGCTCGATGTTTCCCCACGAGCGGCTGGAACGCATGGACCAGGAGGGCCTGGAGAAGGCGATCATCTATCCCAGCCTGGGACTGCTGTGGGAGGCCGAAAATCTTGACGACCTGGAGCTGCAAGCCGCCTACGCCCGGGCCTATAACCGCTGGGTCGAAGACTTTTGCCGAGGCTCGAACGGCCGCCTGATCCCGATTGCCCACATCTCGATGGGCGACCCCCAGGCGGCGGCCCGGGAGATCGAACGGGCGGTCAAAAACGGCGCCAAAGGCGCGTTTTTCGTGCCCTTTACCCCGACCAACAAATCCCACGCCCATCCCGACTACGATCCGTTCTGGGCCAAAGCTCAGGAGCTGGACGTGCCGGTCGGCATTCATCCCAGTGGCGAGCCGCCGGCCAAGCGGGTCCATCAACGCTTCCGGGACATGCAGAAGTGGGCGGTGTGGCACTATAATGTGCACGGCGCCCAGGGCCCCTTGCAGGCGTTTACGGCCCTGTTTCAGTACGGCCTGTTCGAGCGCTTTCCGCGTGTCAAGGTTGTTGTCCTGGAGTCCGGGGCGGGCTGGGCCGGCTATCTGCTCAACCGCATGGACGCGGTCTACGACAGCCCGCTGGGCGAATCCGTGCCGCTCAAGGAGAAGCCCAGCTATTATTTTCACCGCCAGTGCTGGATCTCGGGCGATCCCGACGAAAAGGCGTTTGGCAACGTCGTTGACTTTGTGGGAGCCGACAAGTTTTTCTGGGCCTCGGATTTTCCGCATTTCGATCATCCGGGCAACTACATGGACGAGCTGAAAGAGTTGGTTGAGCCGATGTCGGCGTCCACCCGCCAGAAGGTCATCGGCGATAACGTCGCCCAGGTGTACGGCATCTGAGGCCGGCAGGAGAGCGCTATGGCACGGCCCGTTTGCATTATTTCCGGGGTTGGCCCGGGGACCGGGACGGCCCTGAGCCGCCGTTTTGCCGCAGGCGGCTATCAGGTCGCCATGCTGGCCCGCACCCAAGAGCGGCTGTCACAGCTGGAGCGGGACATCCCGCACACGACCGGCTTTCGGTGTGACGTGTCGGACCAGGCGGCGGTGGACACGACCCTGGCCACGATCAAGGCGAACCTGGGCGCGCCCGAGGTGCTGATCCACAACGCGGTGGGCGGCGCCTTTGGGACGTTTCTGGAGATCGAGCCTGCGGTCCTGGAGCAGAACTTTCAGGTCAATACGATGGGCCTGCTGTACCTGGCCCGGGCTGTGGCGCCCGACATGATTGCGGCCGGCAAGGGCGCCATCATCGCCACCGGCAATACCTCGGCCCTGCGCGGCAAGCCGCGCTTTGCCGGGTTTGCGCCGACCAAGGCCGCCCAGCGCATCCTGGCCGAATCCATGGCCCGCAGCCTGGGCCCGCAGGGCGTCCACGTGGCCTATGTGGTGATTGATGCGGTGATCGATCTGGAGTGGACGCGCAAGATGTTCACGGACAAGTCGGACGACTTCTTTATCAAACCATCGGCGATTGCCGACACGACCTGGCAGGTCGTCCACCAGGAGCGTTCCGGCTGGTCGTTTCATGTCGAAGTCCGGCCGTTCGGCGAAGAGTGGTGAGCGCGGGAGCGGAGCCCGGCGCGAGTGCGCTGAGCGGCTGTGCGGCCTGCGATGGACTCGGCCTGGGGCAGAATTCCGCCTATTGGAGCGGCGAGCCGACAAGCGCCTGGGCCGACTGCTCGGCCACCTCGGGCTGGTCCGTGGCGCTCAGTGGCGCTGGAACATCCCGCAGCGCCCGCATGCTGCCGGATGACAGCAGGCTGCTCGGCCGCTGGTCAAAAGAGAACTCGTCCTGGGTGTGGCCGACTATGGGCGCCAGGCCGGGCCGCGAGACCAGGCGATGAATCGGTCGGGTGATGAGCCGTTCCAGACCATAGCCTATGGCGTGAAGCGGATAGGCGACGATCCGCAGGGGGTGGGCGTCTTCAAAATCGTCGTACTCGCCGCCAGAGGCCAAGCCGGGTAGACCCAGGACCAGCACCGTCACTGTCGCAAGGACTGACTTTTTCCACATAGCTCCTCCTAGCCTTCTTCCAGTCGCTCCAGCTCTTTTTGCCAGATCCGTCGGGCGGCGGTCCGGCGGTACTTCGTCGGGTCATCCTCGGCCCGGCTGGGCGGTGGGAGCGCTTTGCGGACCTGACGCAGAGCCTCAAGCTGGGACAGGCTGCGGTGTTTCTTTTTTTTGCGTGGCATGGCTCACGTCCGGCCCAGCAGCCGGGCCGCATCCTTGGAGTAGTACGTCAAGATCAGATCAGCCCCGGCGCGTTTAATCCCGGTCAGCGCCTCCAGCATCACCCGCTCTTCGTCCAGCCAGCCGTTCAGGGCTGCGGCTTTGAGCATGGCGTATTCGCCGCTGACGTGGTAAGCCGCCACCGGCACGTCGAACCGCTCCCTGACCCGACGGATGATGTCCAGGTAGGGTAGGGCCGGTTTGACCATGACCATATCCGCGCCTTCCTCAATGTCGAGGGCTACCTCGCGCAGGGCTTCGTTGCCGTTGGCCGGGTCCATCTGGTAGGAGCGGCGGTCGCCGAACTGCGGGGTCGATTCGGCCGCTTCCCGGAACGGCCCGTAAAAGCCGGAGGCAAACTTGGCGGCATAGGCCAGAATCGGAACATGGGGAAAGCCCTCGGCGTCGAGCGCCTGACGAATGACGCCCACCCGGCCGTCCATCATGTCCGACGGGGCCACAATGTCGGCGCCGGCCCGGGCGTGGGAGACGGCCTCTTTGGCCAGGATGTCCAGGGTGGCGTCGTTATCCACGTCCTGAGCCTTGACGATCCCGCAGTGGCCGTGGTCGGTGTATTCGCAAAAGCACACGTCGGTCAGCAGCAGCAGGCCCGGCACCGCTTCCTTGAGCGTGGCCAGGGCGCGCTGAATGATGCCGTCATCGGCGTAGGCGTCCGAGCCGAGGGCGTCCTTGTGGTCGGGAATGCCGAACAGAATGACGCCGGGGATGCCCAAATCCCGAATCTTTCTGCATTCTTCAACCGCCCGGTCAACCGACAGCTGGGCAATGCCCGGCATGGAGCTGATCGGATTGCTCACCCCGGAGCCGGGCACGATAAACAGCGGCATGATGAGGTCGTTGACGCTGAGTTGGGTTTCTCGCACCATGCGCCGCAGCGGCTCGGTACGCCGCAGACGGCGCGGGCGGTGGGTCGGAAAGGCCATGCTGTTCTCCTGTCAGTCTGGTGCCGTTCCATAAAAGTTTCTATTTTTCCGCCCGCCGATGCAAGCCCTCGCCCCCGGCTCGGGTCTGGGGCATAATCCCCGGCCATGCATGCCTGTGTCATCGCCGGGACTCACAGCGGGGTGGGAAAGACCACGCTGACGCTGGGTCTGCTGGCGGCCCTGCGCAAACGCGGTCGGCGGGTGCGGGGCTTCAAGGTCGGTCCCGATTTCATCGATCCGGGCCATCACGCGACCATCACCGGAACCGCCGCGTACAACCTGGACGGCTGGATGTTGAGCCAGGACTATAACCGGGCCTGTTTTGCCCGCGCCGTGCAGGACATGGACATCGGGCTGGTGGAAGGCATGATGGGTGCCTTTGACGGCTACGACGGAAAAACCGAAGCCGGCAGTACGGCCGAGATGGCCAAATGGCTGGGGCTGCCGGTCATTCTGCTGGTCGATGCCTCGGCCATGGCCAGGAGCGTGGCCGCGCTGGTGTACGGCTTTCAGCATTTTGACCCCGAACTCAGGCTGGCCGGGGTGATCTTCAACCGGATAGGTGGCCCGGGGCATCTGGACTACCTGCGAGAAGCGCTGGAGGACACCAGCCCGGTCCCCGTCCTGGGCGGCCTGCCCGAGCAGACCGAGCTGCGTATTCCCGAGCGGCATCTGGGGCTGCGGACTGCCGAGGAGCAGCCCCTCAGCCCGGCTCACATCGACCGTCTGGCCGGCCTGATTGAAGACCACATTGACCTTGAGCGTCTGCTCCGGATTGCTGCTGTTCGCCGTCCCTCAGTTCGCGTTCAGCCTGCAATGCAACGGACACAGCCGCGAGTCCGGTTTGGCGTGGCCCGCGACGAGGCGTTTTGTTTTTACTATCCCGATAACCTCGAACTGTTGGCCCAGGCCGGTGCGGAGCTGGTCTTTTTCAGTCCGCTCCGCGACCGACACCTGCCGCCGCGCGTGCAGGGGCTGTACTTCGGCGGCGGCTATCCCGAGCTGCACGCCGCCCGGCTCGCGGCCAACGCCTCCCTGCGCCGGGAGGTGCGGGATTTTATCGAACGCCGGGGTGTGGTGTACGCCGAGTGCGGGGGGCTGATGTACCTGGCCGACGCTATTCGAGACGGGCAGGGCCGGCGCTTTCCCATGGTCGGTATTTATCCGACCACGGTGCGTCTGCTGCCGCGGCTGAGCGCCTTGGGCTATGTCGAGGTGAGCCTTGCGGCGGGCCACGGCCTCTTTCCGGCCGGTACGGTCAGAGGTCACGAGTTTCACTATTCCGAACTCGAAGAGCCCGACTTGTGCCGCGGCCCGATACAGGCCGTGTATGCGGTTCGCAAACGCCCCGGCGACAGCCCGCGCCCAGAGGGCTATGCCTACAAACGTTGCCTGGCCAGCTATATCCACCTCCACTTCGGCAGTCATCCGGCCTGCGCCGCCGGTCTGGTCAGGGCTGCCGAACAGGGCTGAGGCCATGACGCCGACACGTCACTTCATTCGGCTGAGCGGCCTCAGCGTCCACTATCTGGCCTGGGGCCGGCCGGACCGGCCGCCGCTGATCCTGCTCCACGGTGGGGCCGCCCACGCCCGCTGGTGGGATCATATTGCGCCCGTCCTCAGCCATCGCTACCGGGTGCTGGCGCCCGACCTGCGCGGCCACGGCGACACGGATTGGGCCGGCCCGGGAGCGTATGAAATTGATGACTACGTGGCCGACCTGCACGACCTGATCGCCGCCCTGAACCTGGACCGGCCGGTCCTGATGGGTCACTCGCTGGGTGGTTTTATCGCCCTGGCCTATGGCCTCACCCAAAGGCCGCGGGCCTTGATCGTCGTCGATATGCGGGCGCGCCTGACCGACAGCCGTTTCATGCGTCTGGTGCGGACGCTGCCCGCCCCGAGCTACCGGGACGAAGACGAGCTGCTACGCCGCTTTCGCCTGCTGCCGGCCGACAGCCGCCCCCAGCCCGAGCTGTTCCGGGCGATTGCTCGGCACAGCGTCCGTCCCGCGCCGGACGGGCGGCTCAGGCTCAAAAGCGACCGGGCGGCACTGCGTCGGGCACCCGTCGACCTCGGCCCGCGTTTATCCGAGCTCGGCTGTCCGTGCCTGTTTGTCCGCGGCCAGGACAGCACCACGCTGTCGGCTCGCGGCCTGGCTGAGATGTGTGCAGGCTGCCCGGACGCGTCCGCAGCCGACATCCCCGGAGCCGGCCATCACGTCTTCCTGGACCAACCTGCGGCTTTTGTGGCGGTCGTCCAGAAATTCCTTGACGAAAGACTCAGGACGTGAGCAAAAAGGGAAACGTGATCTCTGATTGAGTCCATTGGTCATCACGTTTCCCTTTCTCAGCATGATGGTCGGCCCGCATGACGAACCCGGCCCGGCGGAGGACACGACTATGCAGGAGCGGATTGAACGCGCGGCCCAGGCCATTCGCACGTCCCGTAAGACGACCGCCCTGACCGGCGCGGGCATTTCGGCTGAGAGCGGGATTCCGACGTTTCGCGATCCGGGTGGCTTGTGGGACCGTTACGATCCCGAGGAGTACGCCACGATTGACGCCTTTCGGCGCGACCCGGCCAAGGTCTGGCAGATGATGCGCGACTTTACCGAGTTGAAAACAGCCCAGCCCAACCCGGGCCATTACGCCCTGGCCCAGCTGGAACAGATGGGGCTGCTGGGCTGCATCATCACCCAGAATGTCGATAATCTGCACCAGGCCGGCGGCAGCCAGGACGTGATCGAGTTTCACGGCAATATGCGCCAGGTGGTGTGTCAGCGCTGCGACACCAGCCTGCCGCTGACCGAGGTGTCGCTCGCAAGCCTGCCGCCGTACTGTCACTGTGGCGGCGTGTTCAAGCCGGCCGGCGTGTTTTTTGGCGAGCCTATTCCGCCCCACGCCCTGTCCCGCTCCTACCAGGAGGCTCACAGCTGCGAGCTGATGCTGGTGATCGGCACCTCGGCGGTGGTGTATCCGGCTGCGGCCATGCCCGGCGTGGCCAAGGAAGCCGGGGCACAGGTCATTGAGATCAATCCCGAGCCGACCGACTTGACGGACGCCACGGCCGATTTCATCATCCAGGACAAGGCCGGGGTTGTGCTGCCGCAGATTGTAACCCGAATCAAAGCGCTGGCGTCATAGGAGGATACGCATGAGTCTGAAAGGAAAAGCGGCCATTACTGGCTTTGCCGAAATGACCCCTCAAAAGGGCGGCGGAGGAAAAACCCCGCTGGGGATTATCGGAGAAGTGGCGCGGGATGCGATTGCCGACGCGGGTTTGAAAAAGCAGGACATCGATGGCCTGCTGACAGGTATGGCGATTGGCGATTACAGCGTGCTGTGGCCGTCGGTCATTTCGGAATACCTGCAATTTCATCCTCGCTATTTCGATCTGGTCGAGTTGGGCGGAGCGTCGGCCACCGGCATGTTCTGGCGGGCGGCCGCAGCCATTGAGGCCGGCATGTGTGACAACGTGTTGTGCGTCCTGGGCGATTCGTGGACGAGCAAGACGATGAGCGTGGGCAAACCCCCGCCGTTTCCACGCCTGGACGCCGAGTTCGACGCGCCCTACGGCCTGATCGCGGCCAATCCGGGCTATGCCCTGATTGCCCAGCGCCATATGCACGAGTTCGGCACGACGCCCGAACAGCTGGCCAAGGTCGCGGTTGATCAGCGCAAAAACGCCTGCCGCAACCCTGCGGCGCTGTTCGGCAACAAAGAGATCGGCATCGAGGACGTGCTCAACTCGCGCATGATCGTCGATCCCCTGCATCTGCTGGAGATTGTCAGCCCGTGTACCGGCGGCGGGGCGTTCATCGTCACCAGCGCCGAGCGGGCCAAGGACAGCCCCCACACCCCGGTCTATCTGTTGGGAGCCGGCGAGGCGGGCGGTCACTGTAGCATTACGCGGGCCGAGAGCCTGACCACCTCCCTGGTCAAACCTGCGGCCGAGGCCGCCTTCGACATGGCCGGGCTCACGCCCCAGGACATGGACTTTGTGCAGCCCTACGACTGCTATACGATTACGGTCCTGGTCACCCTGGAAGACGCCGGCTTTTGTCCCAAGGGCGAGGGCGGCCGCTTTGTTGAGGACCACGACCTGTCCTACGCGGGCGACTTCCCGTCCAATACCCACGGCGGCCAGCTGTCGTTCGGCCAGCCCGGGCTGGCCGGCGGCATGAGCCATTTGATCGAGGGCGTGCGCCAGCTGATGGGTCGGGGCGAGGCGCGCCAGGTCGAGGCCGCCAGGCTTGGCTATGTCAACGGCAACGGCGGCATCATGAGCGAGCAGTGCAGCGTGGTGATCGGCGTCAACTAGGAGGAGCCCATGTCAGACTATACCAAGCCCCTTCCTCGTCCGACCGTCTCCTCGCAGCCGTTCTGGGATGCCGCCAAACGCCACGAGCTTCAGATCCAGCGCTGCCAGAGCTGTGGCGCGGTGCTGTTCTACCCGCGCGAGGTGTGCTCCGAGTGTCTGTCCTCAGATCTGGGCTGGATACGGGCGTCCGGCCGGGGCACGGTGTATTCCTACACCATTGCCCAGGCGCCGACCCATCCGACGTTCAGAGAGGACGTGCCGTATGTGGTGGCGATTGTCGAGCTGGACGAGGGCCCGCGTCTGACGACCAATATCGTTGGCTGCGACCCTGCGGCCATGCGGATAGGCATGCCGGTCGTCGCCACCTATGATGACGTGACGCCGGACAGGACGCTGGTCAAGTTCCGGCCGGCCGACTCGGTTTAGTCGGGCGGTTTGAGGCTGCGGATACGGCGAACAGGGGGATGACCGGGCGTGTCGTCGATAAAGGTCAGGTGGGCCGAATCGCAGGCCGGGCAGATGACCAGCGTGCCGTAGCGCTCGTCTTCGACCATCGGCGGCCAGCGCCCGTCCGCAGGTTCCCCGTAGTTGCTCATGGTGTATAACTTTTCGGCGCACATCAGACAGTGCTGGGCTTTGGCCATGATGTCCTCCTGGGCTATGGTCGATCCTAGGGCCACGGCCGGGCCAAGTCCAGCCAGTCAGAAAGGACACGCTATGTACACAGGATTACAGGTGGTGATCGGCGCGCTGCTGGCGCTGACGCTGAGCGGCCCGGCCTGGGCTCAGGCCGAGGTCGGCAGCCCGGCTCCGGATTTTTGTTTGCCGTCCAGCGACGACAGCCAGGTGTGCCTCAAGGACTTTCGGGACAAGCACAACGTCGTCCTGCTGTTCTATGTCCTCGACTTCACCTCGGGTTGAACCCTGCAACTGTCCTCCGGTCAGGGGGCGGAAAAAACACTCAACGCCAAAGTCCTCGGCATCAGCACCAACCACGGCGCGTCCCAGAAGGTCTTTACCCAGCAGCTGAAGCTCGATTATCCCCTGCTGAGCGCCTTTGCCGCGTCCGAGGTGATTCGTGACTATACCGGCTGGCTGGACGAAGAAAAACGGCTCGGCAACCGCGCCTATGTCATTATCGACAAGCAGGGCATCGTCCGCTTCAAGAAAGTCGGGGAGATGGTACCGGTCGAAGACCTCGAACAGGTTCTGGCCGGCCTCGAATAGCAACGCCTTGCATATTCTCCCGGCGCTGGAATAATGGCCGTCTATTCGTACGGGAAGGAGGGGGAGCGATGAAAATATACGCCTTCGTGCTTGCGCTGTGCATCTGGCCCCTCGTCCCGCACGCCCAGGAGAGCCAGCCTACCCCAGCCACGGCCGAACCGGTTACGCTCGACGCCCCACCCGCTCTCGAACAGGCTGTCGCCCAGCCAGCGGCGACCGAGGCGTCCGGGGCTCCGTCTCAGGTCATACTCGGCCAGGCCACGGATCACGCCTCAGACCAGACCCAGCCCGCCCCCGACGCTCTGCCGCCAGACTTCTGGGCTGCTGCTGAAAGCGAGCAGCCGGCCGAGCAGCGGACTTATCTGGGCGCCCTGTACGCGACACCCGAACACGAGGGGCTGCAAGGCGTTCAAGTCCTGAGCGTCATCCCCGGCAGCCCGGCCGCCCGAGCCGGATTTATCGGCGCCAACACGCCTCAGCAGCAGGGCACCAACTGGTTCCGGGTCGCCGTCCTGGCCTTGTCCATGTCGCCGGCCGGCGCCTTTGCCATTCCGCTGACCATCGCCCACCACGTGTACACAAACCGGCACGCGCCGGCTGACCTGCCCGGAGATTTGATCGTGGCGATTGACGACACCCCCATTCCCGACGCCCAGGCTTTTTCCCGAATCCTGGGCTCCTACGAACCCGGCGACCGGGTCACCTTCACCTTTATCCGGGCCGGAAAACCCATGCAGACCGCCGTCACCCTCGAGTCCGAGCCGCTCTGAGCCGGGCTCCCCATCTC
>JAAXHF010000081.1 GCA_012271025.1 Deltaproteobacteria bacterium
CTGTACGGCAACCACGGCCATACCAACTATGGGACGGCCAAGATGGCGCTGGTCGGCTTCATGCACGCGCTCAAAGAGGAAGGCCGGCGCTACAATATCACGGTCAACGCCATCGCCCCGATGGCGGTCACCCGCATGTCACGGGTGGCGATGACCGACGAGTTTGCCGAGGTCAGCCAACCTGAGTTTGTGACCGCCGCAGTCGCCTGGCTGTGCGCCCCGGAGAACGATGCCTCGGGACATATCATCCAGGCTGGAGCGGGCTATTACGCCAAGATCGAGGTCCGCGAGGCGGCCGGTGTGGTATTTGGCACCGACCGGGTGCCGAGTCCAGAGCAGATTCGGGATCGCTATGCCGAGATCACGGACATGAGTCAGGCCGGCGCCTTTGCAAATGCGACCGAGATAGCGCGCAAGGTCTACCGGCTGGTGGTGCCCAGGAAATAAGCCGCTGCCTGGGACGAGCCGAGCGCAAATTCCGATGCCGTGTCGCTGTCCGTCATTCCCGCGCACGCGGGAATCCAGACCCCCAGCCTCCCGACCGCTGGATGCCGGATCAAGTCCGACATGACGAAGTGGTAGGTCGGATTAGCGAAGCGTAATCCGACACGTACAGGATGTCGGGTTACGCCTCCGGCTAACCCGACCTACACGGCTACGCTCAGCACAAACGGCCTCCCATTCGCCCTGAGCGTAGCGGAGCGAAGTCGAAGGGCGACACAGAATGGTGAAGTGCGCTATGCGTCGTCTTCTGCCAGCGCGGTGCTGAGATAGCGTTCCGACGAGCTGGCCAGGATGGTCACAATCAGCCTGCCGGCGTTTTCCGGGCGAGCCGCAAGCTGGAGAGCGGCCCAGACCGCCGCCCCGCTGCTGATGCCGGCCGGAATGCCCTCTTGCTTGATCACCCGCCGCGCGGTCGCCAGCGCGTCTTCGTCCTTGACCCGAATGATTTCGTCAATCAGCTCGGTGTTGAGAATGGCCGGGATGAAGCCCGCGCCAATGCCCTGGATTTGATGGGCGGCGGGCGGTCCGCCGGACAGCACGGCCGAACGGTCGGGTTCGACGGCCACGGCTCGAAAGCTCGGCTTCCTGCCCTTGAGGACCTCGGCCACCCCCGTAATCGTCCCGCCGGTGCCCACGCCGCTGACCAGCATATCGACCCGGCCGTCCGTATCGTCCCAGATTTCCAGCGCGGTCGTGCGCCGGTGAATGTCCGGGTTGTTCGGGTTTTCAAACTGTTGGGGAATAAAGGTGTTGGGCAGGCTGGCGGCGATGTCTTCAGCCTGGCGGATGGCGCCCGGCATGCCCTGCTGGGCCGGGGTCAGGACCAGCTCCGCCCCCAGCAGGCGCAGCAGACTGCGGCGTTCCACGCTCATCGAGTCCGGCATGGTCAGGATCAGACGATAGCCGCGTGCGGCGCACACAAAGGCCAGGGCGATCCCCGTGTTGCCGCTCGTCGGCTCGACGATCACCGTATCCGGGCTGATCGTGCCGTCCCGCTCGGCCGCCGCGATCATGTTATGGCCGATGCGGTCCTTGACGCTGCCGAGCGGATTAAAAAACTCCAGCTTGGCGTACACCTCAGCGCGCAGGCCGTGGGTCACCCGGTTGAGACGCACCAGCGGGGTGTGGCCAATCGTTTCGGTGATGTCTTTGAACAGGCGTGCCATGCGATTCCTCGTCTCCAAGCATTGGCGCACCAGTATATCATAGTGTCCCTGAAGTATAGCGCCGGAAGCGAGGCTGAGCCGGAGCAGTGCCGAGCAGCCCGCCGCGCATTACGAAGAATTCAGGTCCTTCATATCCTCTCAACTGTATGTCCTTTTTATGTCCGCCTTGAGCACTGAGGCTGGAGCGGGAGCCCCTGGTCTGCCAATTTTGGTGGCGACAAACGACGGGCAGTCTGGTAGACAGGGTCCGAAGTTATGCCGCGTAACGATCAGGTCACCCGC
>JAAXHF010000007.1 GCA_012271025.1 Deltaproteobacteria bacterium
GCTCAATGGGCTCCGGGCCGGCCTGGACCGCGGCCAGGATATCGGACACCCGACTCGTTCCTGCGGGCTGGTCGGCAGCGCTGCCGCTCACCCACCACGGTCCGGCGACCGCAGCCGTCATGCCCGGCGCCCGGCTCAGCGTTTGCGGCGTGGTGATGGCCAGCCTGACCTCGGCCCGGCGCAGGACGGCCTCAGCCTCGCGCGGCGCCAGGGCAGGATTCAGCGGCACCACCCCGGCCCCAAGGCCCAGGATGGCCAGATGGGCCGTGACCAGGCCGTCCGCCTTGCCCAGCGACAGCGCCACCCGGTCGCCGGCCTCAACCCCCGCCGCCCGCAGAGCGGCCATCCAGCGCGAGGCGTCCGCCAACAGCTCGCCACGCGTTTGTCGCCAGCTCACCTGTCCGTTTGGCTCCAGCCGTTCAAAGACCGGTCGGTTGTCATCGCGGCTGAGACGCCGCCAAAAAACCTGTGCCAGAGTCATGCTCCGAGTGTCTACCACACCCCCCCAGCCAGGAAAAGGCGCGAACGCAGCGTTGACAAAAAGACGCCGAGGGTGCGATAGGCACATGAGTTCCGTCACAGACAGGAGGCTTGTATGGAATCAGGGTCACATCCGGAAGAGCACGTCACAGCCCTGCAGAACCGGCTCGCCTACACCGAACGCCTCAAACAGCTGATGAACCGCATTCATGCGGCCCAAAATATCGACCAGCTGCTGATCAGCCTGCAGGACGACATGCTGAACCTGTTTGAGGCCGAGCACCTGACCCTGTACGCCGTGGATTACGACACGCGTGAACTCTACTCCCGGTTTCTGGATCTGGACAGCGTGCAGGAAATCCGGCTGGACCTGAACGAACGCAGCATTGCCGGCTTTGTCGCCCGCAGCAAACGCACGGTCAATCTGGCCGACGCCTACGATAACGCCGAGCTGGCCCGTCTCCACCCGGCCCTGCGCTTTGACCGCTCCTGGGACGAAAAAACCGGGGTGCGAACCCGACAAGTCCTAACGGTTCCGGTGTGCGATCCAGGCGGCGCGCTGACCGGCGTGCTGCAACTGCTCAACAAGACGGGTGCAGCGCGTTTCTCCCAGGCCGACGAGGAAAAAGTCGGCGAGCTGGCCCGCACCCTCGGTATTGCGCTGCACAACCAGTATCAGCTGGCCAAGCGCCAGCCCCACAAGTTTGACTATCTGCTGGCCGCCAGCCTGCTGAGCCAGGACGAGCTGAACGAGGCAAAAGACCGCGCGCGTGAGTCGGGCCGCAGCGTGGAGGCCATCCTGCTCGAACGCTACAAGATCAGCAAACACGAACTCGGCCGCTCGCTGAGCCAGTACTACGGCTGTCCGTTTCTCGAACCCAGCCCACAGCTGGTGATTGACGCCGACCTGGCCAGGAAGATCAGCGTCAACTATCTGCAAAACAACGACTGGCTGCCGCTCCAGGCGACCGACACCGGCGTCGAAATCCTGACCAGCCAGCCCCACTCGGTGCAGTACCGCCACGATATCCAGCGGCTCTTCCCGGGCCTCAAGATCGCCTACCGGATCGGCCTGGTCGAGGACATCCGCGAGATCAGCCGGGCCCTGGTCGGCGAACGCGAGCCGGCGGCCGGCGGAGACTCGCTCCAGGCCATTCTGCGCCAGCTGGCGGCGGAATCGCCGACCCGCGCCCCGACCGCCGAGGGGCCCGACGAGAACGACAGCGCGGTGGTCCGCCTGGTCAACCGCATGATCGGCGAAGCCTATCACCGGGGCGCCTCGGACATCCACCTCGAACCCTATGGCGAGCAGAAAGAAACCCTGATCCGCTTCCGGGTCGACGGCCGCTGTCACGAATACCTCAAGGTTCCGGCCCAGTACCGCCGTCCCCTGGCCTCGCGCCTCAAGATCATGGCCAGTCTTGATATTGCGGAGCGGCGCAAACCCCAGGACGGCAAGCTCAAGTTCCGTCTGCCGACCAGAGAGATCGAGCTGCGGGTGGCCACGATTCCCACCGCCGGCACCGACAACGAGGATGTCGCCCTGCGTATTCTGACTGCGGGCGAGGCCCTGCCCCTGGACAAGATTCAGATGTTGGACGCCAACCTCACGGCCTTTCGTGCCCTGCTCGACAAGCCCTATGGCCTGATCCTGTGCTCGGGTCCGACCGGCTCGGGAAAAACCACCACCCTGCACTCGGCCCTCGGCGCCATCAATACGCCCGACAGAAAAATCTGGACGGCGGAAGATCCGGTCGAGATCACCCAGTACGGCCTGCGCCAAAGCCAGGTTCAGCCCAGAATCGGCTACGACTTTGCGGCGGCTATGCGGTCCTTCTTGCGCGCCGACCCGGACGTCATCATGGTCGGTGAAATCCGGGATCGGGAAACCGCCCGGATCAGCATTGAGGCGTCCCTGACCGGCCACCTGATCCTGAGCACCGTGCATACCAACAGTGCCGCCGAGACCATCACCCGCCTGCTCGAAATGGGCATGGACCCGTTTCACTTTGCCGACGCCCTGCTCGGTATCCTGGCCCAGCGCCTGGCCCGGACCATCTGTGCGGACTGTAAAGAACCCTACCGGCCGTCCAGGCAGGAGTACGAAGCCCTGGCCGCAGGCTATGGTCCGGCCGCCTTCGCCGAGCTGGACCTGCCCTATACCGCAGACTTCGTGCTGTACCGGGGACGCGGCTGCGAGGCGTGTCAGCACACCGGCTACAAGGGACGCCTGGGGCTGCACGAACTCCTCGTCGCCAGCGATGACATCAAACGCCTGGTCCACAGCCGTGCCACCGCCGCCGAGCTGCGCCAGGTCGCACTGACCCAGGGCATGACTACCCTGGTCCAGGACGGCATTCGCAAAGTCCTCCAGGGCTGGACCGATTACGACCAGGTACGGGCGGTGGCGCTGCGCTAGCCCGCCCCAAACCCTACTTTCAGCCGCCCCGGCTTTTCGCTATGCTGCCCCGACTTGGGGAGCATTTATGAGAAATACCGGTACGACCTGTTCGGTGTGGCTGGGCCTGGGTGTGGGAATCCTGTTCAGCCTGCTCGCTTCTTCGGCCTGGGCGATCTTTGTCGACGAGGCCGAAACCATGCGTTTCAACGGCCGGATGTACAACCGGACGGCCATGGCGGTCAACAGTGCGGCCGACAATACCCGCATCCAGACGCCGTATAACAGCTGGAACATGCTGCAAAACCGGACCTTCGTCCAGATGGAGCTGCGTCACAACCTGACCGACCTGATCATGGGCCGGTCCGACGGCCCGCTGGCCACACTCCAGTCCCTGCTGAGCCCGCTCGGCTTTCTGGCGCCCGACGATTTCGAGTATTTCGTGACCTATCGCGGCGAGTACGACGGGGTGTGGGACTTTGGCCCGGACGTGTTCAGCGAGCGTTTTCCGCTGCTGAGCGACTGCGGACCGGCGAGCAAGGTCAAACAGAAAAAGCCCCAGGCCTTCGGCTGTACCCAGGTCGATACGCGCCAGCGCCGACGCAGCCGGCACCGGCTGTTTGAGGCGTATATCAACTACACCAAGGGGCCGCTGTTTGTCCGCATCGGTCGCCAGAACCTGTCGTGGGGCGAGACCGACGTGTTCCGCCTGTTGGATCAGATCAATCCCCTGGACGCCAGCTTTGGCGGTTTTCTGGTCACCCTGGACGAGCGGCGCATCCCGCTCGACATGCTGCGGGTGGTGTACGGCCTGGGCGGCGTCGGGCCGCTGTCGGAACTCAACCTCGAAGGCTTCATGGTCGCCGACGACGAGGTCTCCACGCCCACCCCGGCCGGCTCGCCGTGGTCCACGCCCAACCCGGCCGGCATTCGCTCCGCCCTCAAAAAACCGGCCCGCAATTTCACCGACATGCGGGGCGGCGGGCGCGTCGTCGGCGTGTGGGGCGACTTCATGTTCACCGTGGCCCACTATTACACCTACCTCGACGGGGCGACGGGCCGCGTGGTCACCCCGACCGGCGGTTCCCCGCTCAGGCTCAGCGAGTTCCGCCAGGCGGCCCGACAGGGTGAAGTCGGACACTACCTGTTTGATAACTTTCAGACCAATATCCTGTTTCCCAAGGTCCAGATCAGCGGGGCCACCCTGACCTTCGGCCTGCCCAGCCTGTCGGCCATCGTGCGCAGCGAGTTTGCCTACTTCTACGCCGAGCCGTTTTTCAAGAACGCCAGCCCGAGTCAGCTGCTGGGGCCGATCGCCGACCCGGGCAATTTCGCCCTCACCCCCGGTTACAGTCAGGTCGCCTGCCCGCCCTCGGTCAGCAACGACGTGTGTCTGCGCTACAAGAGCGACATCGACCGCTCGGACGTGATCCGCTGGTCGCTGGGCATGGACATGGACCGCTATATCCAGCTGCTCAACCCCCAGCAGTCGTTCGTCATCAGCGGCCAGATTTTCGGCACTCATATTCTGGACTTTAACGACACCAAGCTCAGCTCGGTCAGGGACAGCTTCGGCTTTGGCCACTTCGCCATCCCGGTCCTCGATCCGAACCGAAGGAATACGTCCTTTGTGAACATGGACCAGCACCAGCTGGTCAATACCCTGTCCATCTCAACCGCCTACCGCTCGGGCGCCATCTCGCCGGCCCTGATCTTTCTGTACGACTGGCAGGGCGCGTGGCTGGTGCAGCCGGGCATTACCTTTACCCGCGACCCGTTCCGTTTCATCATCCAGTACAACTATATTGACGGGCAGTATAACGGCATCGGTTTTTTACGTGACCGCGACAACCTGATCGTGCAGCTCGAGGTGGTCATCTGAGCAGGAGGACAAGACGATGGGTCTGCGCACACCCGAACAGTACAAAGACGCCCTGAGGGACGGCCGCGAGGTCTATTATCGGGGAGAGTTGGTGCCCGATGTCACCGCCCATCCGGTCATCGGCAAGGCCGTCAACCACGCCTGTATCGACTACCAGCTGGCCGAAGACCCCCGCTACCGGGAGCTGGCTGTGGTCAGCGATCCCAACCTGGGCGACTATTCGCGCTACTATCACATCCCCCGCAATACCGAGGACCTGCTGCAACGCAGCCGGCTGATTGCGGCCAGCACCCGCGAGGGCGCGACCCTGGTCGTGCTGATTAAAGAGATTGGCACCGACGCCCTGTTCGCCCTGCATGTTGTCGCCGAAGAAATGGCCAAACGCGGCAAGCCCGAATACAAGGAACGGGTCCGCAAATACTACGAGCTGTGCCGCGACCGGGACTACAGCGTGGCCGTGGCCCAGAGCGACGTCAAGGGCGACCGGGGGCTCGGCCCCCAGGGTCAGGCTCACGACGACTACTACCTGCGGGTGGTGGAAGAGCGCGCGGACGGCATTGTGGTGCGCGGCGCCAAGACGCATACCTCGGTCCTGACCAACACCGACGAGGTCATCGTCCTACCGACCCGGGCGATGAAGCCGGACGACGGCGCCTACTCCGTGGCCTTTGCCCTGCCGGCCGCGACCAAGGGGCTCAAGCTGCTGGCCAGCTCCTATGGCGGGATACCCAAAGACCCGTTTGAGTTCCCGATCAGCGCCAGTCGCAAGATGATGGAAACGCTGACCGTTTTTGACGATGTGTTCGTGCCCTGGGAGCGCGTGTTCCTGAACGGCGAGACCGAAGCGGCCGGCTTCCTGGCCCTGACCTTTGTCAAATTCCATCGTTTTACCGCAGTGTCGTACAAGCTGCCCCTGCTGGAACTGCTGGCCGGCGCGGCTCAGGCGATTGCCGAGTACAACGGCATTGAACGGGCCGGCCATATCCGGGAGAAGCTGACCAAGCTGGCGACCTATCACGCCACGGTCCAGGGTCTGATTTTCGCCGCCGCCCATAACCACGAGATTGTGGCACCGGACATTGCGGTGCCGAACACCCTGCTGACCAACGTCGCCAAGTACCAGTTCGCCTCGAACTATCACACTGCGGTGCAGATGGTGCAGGACGTGAGCGGCGGCCTGCTGGTCACCGGCCCGGCGGCCGAGGACTGGCGTAGCGAGGCGACCGGGCCGTATCTGGAAAAATACTACGGCGGCAAAAAGGGCACCTCGGCCGAGGAGCGCGTCCGGCTGCTGAACCTGATCTCCGACCTGACAGCCGGTGACTACGGCGGCTATCAGGAGGTGCTGGCCGTCCACGCCGAGGGCTCGCTGGAAGCCGAGAAGCTCCAGACCTACCGCGAGTACGACTTTGCGACCGCAGCCGACTATGCCCGCGAGTTGGCCGGGATCAAGAAGTAGGAATGGGCGGCGGTGCTGGCGGTGCGCAGCTCTCAGGCTGCATACCGAAGCACCTCCAATTCCGCCGTGCTATCGGTACGCACGAGGAGCATCTCGACTCGTGCCATGACCGTGTCCTCAATGAGATACTCGCGGCAGGACGCGCACTGTAAGACCGGCAGTTGCTTGAGGATGACGATGCGCTCTTCGGAAAGTTTGAACGGCAAATTGGTCAGTGCCGCAATCATACGAGCACCACACACGCCACACTTCATGGGCTTCCCCTTTCAATCCGGTTCTGTGACGGCGGGCGCATAGCGGGGAGCAAAATAGAGAGCTTTTCAATAGCCTCTCACTACGTCACGCGTGTCGAAGCGTCCAGAATGGTAACGCCCACGAGCTGGCTGTCCCGATAGCGCAGCAGGAGCCCATCATCGGTCATTTCCGTATCCGTCGCCTTCTGGGGACGCGTAAAGCTGATGTAGAGCACGTCAGCCTCTTTGTCATAATCCACCCAGAAACGTGACACGGGAAAACCGATCAGGAAAGGGACTACCCGTGAAAGCGATAGCGCGTGTTCAGGAGTTAGCTCTTTCATGCTCAGCAGTTTCTTCCGGGCACAGAATCGCTACTCCACCGTCACGCTCTTGGCCAGATTGCGGGGTTGATCGACATCGGTGCCGCGGTACAGGGCAATATGGTAGGCCAGCAGCTGGAGCGGAACCGTCAGCACGACGGGCATCAGCAGATGGTGGGTCCTGGGAACCTGAACGATTTCCCAGGCGATGTCTTCCAGCTCGGGCGACGGCGCGTCGGTCAGAGCGATAATCCGTCCGCCCCGCGCCTCGACCTCTTTCATATTGCTGAGCGTCTTGGCGTAGACCCGATCTTTGGGCAGCAGCACGACCACGGGCAGCTGGTCGTCAATCAGCGCGATGGGGCCGTGTTTCATCTCTCCGGCCGGATAGCCCTCGGCATGGATATACGACAGTTCCTTGAGCTTGAGCGCCCCTTCGAGCGCGATGGGATAATTCACCCCACGCCCCAGGTATAAGAAATCGTCGGCATGGCCATATTTTTTGGCGATTTTTTCAACGCTGCGCTCTTTATGCAGGAGCTGCTGGACGAGAGCAGGCAGGTTGACCAGGTCTTCGAGGAGCCGCTGACCGGTGGCCTGGTCGAGCGCGCCGCGTCGGCGGCCAAGATACACCGCCAGCAGGTAGAGTGCCGTGACCTGGGTCGTAAACGCCTTGGTTGAGGCGACGCTTATTTCCGGCCCGGCGTGGGTATAGACGACCATGTCGGCCTTGCGCGGGATCGAGGCATCGACCACATTACAGATAGTGAGGGTTGTGGCGCCGGCCGCCCGACCACCCTCCAGCGCCGCCAGGGTGTCGGCTGTTTCGCCCGACTGCGACACGGTCAGGACCAGGGTGTCGGCGTCGAGGGGCGGGTTGCGATAGCGGAATTCGCTGCCGTAATCCACCTCGGCCGGAATACGGGCCAGCTCTTCCAGGAAAAACTTGCCCAGCAGACACGCGTGCCAGGCCGTCCCGCAGGCCAGCAGCGCGACGCGCTTGATCGAGTCCAGGACCCGGCCGTGGGCTTCGAGTTCGCCCAGCCACACATGGCCCTCCTCGGCTCGGATACGGCTCCGCATGGTGTCGATAATGGCCTGCGGCTGCTCGTGAATCTCCTTGAGCAGGAAGTGCTTATAGCCCTCCTTCTGGGCGGTCAGGGCATCCCAGCTCACGTGGCGCGGCGCACGCTCGACCGGCTGGCCGTCAAAGTTGGAGAAACGGACCCCCCCGCGGCTGACCTCGGCCAGGTCGCCGTCGTCGAGGAAAGCAACCTGGCGGGTATAGTCCAGCAGGGCCGGGATATCGGACGCGATGAAGTTCTCGCCTTCCCCCAGACCGACCACGATGGGCGTCGCATTCTTGGCCGCAATAATGGTATCGGGCTGGCTCTCGCACAGGGCGACAATGGCAAACGAGCCGGCCAGGCGTTTCAGGGCAGCCCGGGTCGCCTCGACGAAAGTCAGCCCGTCCTGGATATGCTGGTCAATGAGATGCGCGATCACCTCGGTATCGGTCTCCGAGCTGAAGCGCCGTCCCCCGGCGCGCAGTTCGTGGCGCAGGTCGAGATAGTTTTCGATGATGCCGTTGTGGATGACCACCACCTGTCCGGCGCGGTGCGGGTGGGCGTTCTCCTCGGACGGTCGTCCGTGGGTGGCCCAGCGGGTATGGCCCACGCCGACCGTGCCCTGGACCGGCTCGGCGCGCAGGGCGTGGTCAAGGTTCTCCAGCTTGCCGGCCGAGCGCCGCAGCACAATCCGGTTGCCCGTGCCGGCCACCGCCAGCCCGGCCGAGTCATAGCCCCGGTAGGCCAGACGTTGCAGCCCCTGGTACAACAGCGGGACGGCCTGACGGTGGCCGACATAGCCGATGATGCCGCACATGTCCCTGGTCCCTAGCCGTCGGTATCTTTTTTCTCGGCCTGTTTGTCTGTCTCTCTGGCCCGCTTTGCCGCAGTCCAGCCCTCGCGCGTGTGCTGCTGACGGGGGTTGAACACCAGCGCTCCGGCCGGCACGTCGCGGCGCACGGTGGTGGCGGTGGCAATATACACATCGTCGTGAATAGTAATCGGGGCGACCAGGGTGGTATCGGAACCAACCTGGACCCGGTCGCCGATCCGGGTCCGATGCTTGCGAAAGCCGTCGTAGTTACACGTAATTGTGCCAGCCCCGATATTGGCGTCTCTACCGATCTCGGCGTCCCCGATATAGGCCAGATGCTTGGCCTTGGTGTGCTGGCCGATGACCGACTTCTTGACTTCCACGAAATTCCCCACCTCAGCCTCGGGGGCCAGCACGGCCTGACCGCGCAGATGACAAAACGGTCCGGCCGAGCTGCGGTCGGCCAGCTGGCTGTCAGACAGAACGACTGAAAACAGGACGTGGACATCGTCGCCGATCTGGCAATTCTCGATATACGCGCTGCCATCGATCCGGCACCGGGCTCCGATCCGGGTGCGGCCCTTGAGCTGGGTGTTGGGCCCGATGACCGTGTCCTGACCGATGGTCACGTCTTCGTCAAAATAGACCGTCTGGGGGTCTTGCAGAGTCACCCCGCGGGCCATCCACTTTTTACGCAGCTGCTCCTGTTTTGTGTGTTCCATAGCGGCCAGATCCTCCCGGGAATTCACCCCACCAAGCTCTTCGGCGTCTTGCGCCACTACCGCCCGGGCTGATAGCCCGGCCTCCACGGCCCGAGCTACGATATCGGTCAGATAGTACTCGGCCTGCGCATTGTCAGGCCGCAGGGCGCGCAGGGCGGGAAACAGAAACGCGGCCTGCACACAATAGATGCCCGAATTGATTTCAGTGATGCGCCGTTCCTGGGCGGACGCGTCGCGCGCCTCCACAATTCTGCTCAGCCGACCGTCCGGCGTCCGCACCACCCGACCGTAATCGGCCGGGTCGGGCACGCGCGCGGTGAGGACCGACACGGTCGCCCGCGTCGTCCGGTGGTCGTGAACAAGACCGGCCAGGGTCGCCGTGGTCAGCAGCGGCGTATCGCCGCACACGATCAAGACCTGCCCCTGCCAGTCAACAAACGCCGACTGGGCAGCCAGCACCGCGTCACCGGTGCCGCGCTGTTGGGGCTGGACGGCAAACCGGACATCCGCACCGCCACACGCCTGCTGGACCGCGTCGGCCTGGTGGCCGACGACGACGACCAGGCGCTCGGGATGCAGCCGCTGGACGGCATGGATGATGTGCGACACCAGGGGTTTGCCCGCCACGCGGTGCAGGACCTTGGCCTGGGCAGAACGCATCCGCTTGCCCAGGCCGGCGGCGAGGATGATGATGCCGAGCTGACTATCCTGAGCGATATTCCACCCCACCCGTGAGACAGGTTCTGGGGAGAGTGCCGGTCAGCCCCTCCCCGTCCGCCTGGCGCCTTGCCACACCCTAGTCTTCGGCCGAGTCTTCGGCCTGCGGCTGGCGCGACGGCAGGCTGTTGAACCAGGGCAAGACCAGGCTGTCGTTGATGGAGTAGGTGTAGGCGTGACCCCAGTCGGGCAGCTCCTCATACTTCACCTTGGTGAAGGCGCTCTTCTGGAGCAGTTCGTAGGCCATCTGTGCGGTGGCCACCGGAAACATGAAATCCTTGCCGCCGTGGACGATATAGATCGGCAAATCCTTGGCCTTGTCCAGATTAAACATGCCGACGATCATGCCGGCTGCGGCAATCGGCGCAGCACCGGCAAACAGCTTGGGGCAGCTCAGCCCGAGCGCATAGCTGAACGAGCCGCCGTCGGACAGGCCGGTGGCAAACAGCCGGCCAATGTCGATACTGTACTCGTCGAGCAGAGTCTCGACCATCGACAGAATAGAGCGGATATCAACCCCCGGTCGCTGTAAGGACCACGTCCCACCCAAGGACTTGGGCGACAGCACAATATAGCCCGCGCTCTTGGCCGCCCGCAGCCAGGTCAGCAGGTAGTCGTCCCCGCGGCCATGCCCGCCGTGCAGGGTAATCACCAGGGGCCAGGAGCGGCTCGGGTCGTAATACTCGGGCACGTACAGCGAATACTCGGCGTGCTTGTCGGTACTCGGCCGGTGGATGACCCCGGTCTCGGCCTCAACACCCGCAACCGGCGTCTCCAGCTCATCCCAGCGCGCCAGGGCGTCCGGCAGCACCCAGTATTCCCGCAGCTTCGGCAACTCGGCGCGCAGATCGTACAGGACGTATTTGCCGAGCGAGAAGGCCCGGCGGCTCTGCATATAGGCGACAATGAAGTTCGCCTCGGAGCCGGTCAGAAAAGAGGTGTAGGCATCTTCCAGCTGTTCCAGGGCTTCCAGCCATTTTGTGTGAAAGGCCTCACGACCGTCCGGCACTTCGAGGCCCTCGAGCTCGGCGTTCAGGGGGGGAAAGACATCGCCCCCGGCCCGGTCGAACACGTCTTGCTTGGCCTGCTTGATCTGGCCCAGATGCATGTGCTCTTGCAGCCACTCGAAAGCCCGCAGGAAGACCAGGATTTTTTCTTCCTGAGCACTGATAATGGCCTGATAGTCTGCTGCTGAGATCGCCATACGGCCCTCCTTGTGTGAGGCAAAGCTAGCCTCCCCTCCCCACAGTTGCAAGAGGCACACCCATATGCCAAGGTGGCCGCGCCATGAAGACCGCCAAAAACGCGACCGAGCAGGCTGCTCGCGAGCTGCTGCGCCGTCTCCCCGCAGTTGAAAAGCTGGTCTCATCGTCCGATTTCCACCCTCTCCTCCAACGCTACCAGCGTGGCTATATCACACACACCGTCCGTGACGTACTGGCCGGTCTGCGCCGAGACATCCTGGACGGCTCGCTGAGCGAGGAGCTAACGCAGTCGGCCATCAGCCACCGGGTCAGGCAGCGGCTGGCCGAGGCCGAGCGCTCACCTCTGCGCTCGGTCATCAACGCCACCGGCACCGTGCTGCACACCAATCTGGGCCGGGCGCTGCTGGCAAAATCGGCGGTAGACGAAGTCGTCCGCGCGGCCACCACGCCGGTAACTCTGGAGTACGATCTGAGCGCGGCCGGGCGCGGGGATCGCGATGCCCTGATTGAGGCTGAGCTGCTGGCCCTGACCGGTGCCGAGGCGGCCACCGTTGTCAACAATAACGCCGCAGCCGTACTGCTGGCCCTGAATTCCGTGGCCGAAGGCAAAGAGGGCATTGTCTCACGGGGTGAGCTGATCGAGATTGGCGGCGCGTTTCGGATTCCTGACGTGATGCGCAAAAGCGGTGTCGTGCTGCGCGAGGTCGGCACCACCAACCGCACCCACGCCCACGACTACGCCGAGGCGATTGGGCCCGAAACCGGCGTGCTGCTGAAAGTCCATCCGAGCAATTACCGGATCGTCGGTTTCAGCAGCGAGGTCAGCCTGGCCGACATCGTCGCCCTCGGCCACGCCCACCAGATCCCGGTCATGGAAGACCTGGGCGCCGGGGCGCTCATTGACCTGTCCGACTACGGCCTGCCCAAAGAGCCGATCGTGTCCGAGCGGGTGGCGACGGGCGCCGATCTGGTGACCTTCAGCGGCGACAAACTGTTAGGCGGTCCGCAGGCCGGACTGATTGTCGGCCGTCGGGAGTGGATTGCCCGCATCAAGGCCAACCCGCTGAAACGTGCCCTGCGGCCCGACAAGCTGACCCTGGCCGCCCTGGGGGCAACCCTGCGGCTGTACCGCCAGTCGCCGTGTCTGAGCGACGCAATTCCAACCCTGCGTTGGCTCACCCGGCCCGTGGCAGAGCTAGACGCGATTGCCGCCCAGGCCATGCCGCTCTTGCACGAGCGGCTGGGTCAGGATTTCCACCTCACGCTCGAAGACGCCACGGCTCAGATCGGCTGCGGCGCCTTGCCTGAGCAGCACCTGCCCAGCCGGGCGATAGTGATTCGTCACCCCCGGCTTTCGGCCGAGCATATTGCGGCCCGGTTTCGAGCCGCGCCCACACCCATCCTGGGCCGGATTCGGGACGACGCCTTCATGTTGGATTTGCGGGGCATCTTTCAGCCTCACGAACTGCTTCCTGCCGCAGCGCGGACCGACTGAACGGGACTGGCGGAGAAGGGATGGAGTCGAACCATCCGCGCAACTTACGCCACGCAACTCGGTTTTGAAGACCGGTGCGGCCACCGGGCCACATCCTTCTCCGTCGGGGAAGAGAGTATCGGGCTTTTCCCCGCGAAGGAAGAGGGAAGAGCAGGCCAAGGTTTGCCTTTGCGGTACCTCGGCGGTATAGTGCCGGGAGAAATATCCGGGCCGGCTCGGGGCATTGATGTACCACGCATACGTTGAACAACGCGAAGGCGGCTACTGGGTGCAGGGCACGCGCGTGTCCCTGGACTCGGTCGTGCATCGCTTCCGTGAAGGACTCTCGCCAGAGAGCATCGCTGAGTGTTTTTCGGGGCTCAGCCTCGAACAGGTCTATGGGACGATTACCTATTACCTGGCTCATCGTGCCGATATCGATGCCTATCTCAAAACCGCGGATGAGGAGGATGAACGCTTTCGGCAACGTGTCCGCACCGAGCATCCGCGTTTGAGTCGGAAACTCGACACACTGCTTCGGTCTGCTCAGCCTTCTGACCATAAAAATCCGGTTTCAGGCCGATAACGATCTTGACCAGCGCATTGTTGCGGCAACGAGACGCCTCAATCAAGATATTGATTTTCAGTCAGCTTCGGCACTCGGCCTGCATTTACGCGCACCGGATGACCGCGTGCTGGAACTCGCCGCACGGGAAGGCCGCCTTTTGGTGTCACATGACCGTAGAACAATGCCAGGGCATTTCGCCCGCTTTATCGCCAATCACACCTCTCCGGGCTTGCTCATTGTATCGCGAAAGCTGCCGGTAGGCAGAGCGGCGGAGTGGTTGCATCTGCTGTGGGAAGCGAGCAAGGCTGAAGAGTATGTGAATTCTCTCTACAGCCTGCCCTGAGTACAACGCTGGCCAGGCCGGCGAGCAGACGCCGGGACCTTGACCGGCCGGCCATATCTTGATTTCCAACCGGGTAGCCCAAGGAGTTGGAAGCGATGCCAAGTACCAAGCCCCCGAGTGGGATGCGTGATTATCTGCCCGAGGCCGTGTCCAGACGCCGCTATGTGGTGGCGACCATAGAGGGCGTGTTTCAGCGCCACGGCTTTGTGCCGCTCGAAACGCCGGCGATTGAAAACCTGTCCACCCTGCTCGGCAAATACGGCGAAGAGGGCGACCAGCTGTTGTACCGCCTGCTGCACCGGGGCGACAAGCTGAGCCGGGCCCTGGCCGAGCCCTCGGTCGATACGGCCGCCCTGGCCGAGCTGGGCCTGCGCTATGACCTGACCGTCCCGCTGGCCCGCGTGGTAGCCCACTACGGTCAGCAGCTGCCGCGCTTTTTCAAGCGCTACCAGATTCAGCCGGTATGGCGGGCCGACCGGCCGGCCAAGGGACGCTTTCGGGAGTTTTACCAGTGCGATGTCGATATGACCGGCACCGGCTCGCTGCTGGCCGAGGTCGAGGTCATCAATGCCGTGTGCGGCGCGCTGCTGGCCCTCGGCTTTGCCGGCTTTGCCGTCGCGCTGAACCACCGCGCGCTCTTACGCGGCCTGATTGAGGCGGCCGACATCGACCCGGCCCTGGAAGGCTCGGCCCTGATTGCCCTGGACAAGCTGGATAAAATCGGCCCCGCCGGGGTGCGTGAGGAATTGATCCAGCGCGGCACGAGCCACACGTCGGCCAAGCGGCTGCTGGCGCTGACGACCGGCACCGAGCAGGCCGACAACACCCGCATCCTGCGTGAGCTGCGCGCCGCCCTCGTCTCGCCCGAAGCCCGGCAGGCGCTCGATGAGCTGGACACGCTGCTGACGCTCAGCGCCGAGACCCCGGCCGGTCCGCTGCTGCGTCTCAGCCCGGCTCTGGCTCGGGGCCTCAGCTATTACACCGGCCCGATTTTCGAGATCATTTCGCCGGATTTCAGCGGCTCGCTGGGTGGCGGCGGACGCTACGACAATCTGGTCGGCATGTTCAGCGGCAAACAGGTGCCGGCGGTTGGTTTCTCGCTGGGCCTGGAGCGGATTCTGCTGCTGATGGAAGACGGCGGCATGTTCCCCGACCTCCAGCTGCGGGCGCAGGTCATGGTGTGTCCGCTGCCCGCCACGCCGCTGGCTGCGGTGACGGGTCTGACGGCCCGGCTACGCCAGGCCGGGATCACCGTCGAGCTGTATCCCGAACAGGCCAAACTCGGCCGTCAGCTGTCCACCGCCGACAATCTGCATATCCCCTACGCCCTGATCATCGGCCCGGACGAGGTGGCGCGGCAGACCTACAGCCTCAAGAATCTGGCCACCGGACAGCAGGACAGCCTGGACGAGGCGGGCCTGATTGCTACCCTGGGGCAGACCGGAAAGTAGAGGCAGAGCGATGCGTGTCACGGTTCTGGGCGCGGGCGACGCCTTCAGCAGCGGCGGTCAGCGTCAGAGCGGCTATCTGGTCGAGACCGACAGCGCCACGTTTCTGCTGGACTGCGGCGCGACCACGCTGCTGGCGCTGAAAACGCTGCGGATTCCGGCCGAACGGATCGACTTTGTCGCCATCAGCCATCTGCACGGCGACCACTTTGGCGGCCTGCCCTTTCTGTTCCTCGAATACCTGTATGAGCAGCCGCGCAGCCGTCCGCTGCACATCGCCGGGCCGCCGGGCATACAGGAACGCGTCCTGGCCCTCCACCGCGTCATGTATGGCGAGCTGTCGGCCCGCAATCCGCCCTTTGGCCTGGAGTTTCACCAGCTCCCGCCGGGCCGACCGGCCCGGGTGTGTGGCGTCGAGCTGTTGCCTTTTCGCGTCCCGCATCAGGTAGACGAGATTTCCCTGGGCTACCGGCTGACGGTCGACGGCAAATCCCTGCTGTACTCCGGCGACTGTGGCTGGAACGAAGACCTGGTCCGCCACGCCCAGGGCACGGATCTGTTCATCTGCGAGTGCTGCTATTTCGAGACCCGGACCTCGTACCACATCAGCTATCCGCAGCTGGCCGAACACGCCCCCCGCCTGGGCTGCAAACGCCTGCTGCTCAGCCATCTTGGCCGCGAGGTCCTGGAACGTCTGCCCCAGCTCAGGCTGGAGTGCGCGACCGACGGCCTGGTGCTCGAGGTGTAGCCGAGACCCGCTGGTGAGGACGCGACCGGCCGCTCAGCCACCCGACAACAGACGTCCGGCCGCAGTCCACAGCTGAAACAGTCCCAGGGCCGACACCACCACCACGACCAGCGTACCTGAGAGGTTGGCCAGCCGGCCGTTGATGTGCTGGCCCAGGAGTTCTCGGCGGTTCATCACGATCAGCAGGAAGACGGCGACGACCGGCAGCAGCACGCCGTTAATCGCCTGGGCGACAATAATCGCCGCCACCGGACTCTGACCGACCACCGCCAGCCCTGTTCCAATCAACACGATCACGCCCCACACCGCCCGCAGCCGCCAGTTGCGCAGATCGCGCTGCCAGCCCAGGACGCCGGCCGTGGCGTAGGCGGCGGCCAGGGGAGCCGTGATGGCACTGGTGATCCCGGCGCACAACAGGCCGGCGGCGAAAAAAGACCGGGCGGCCGAGCCGAGCAACGGCGTCAGCTGGTCGGCCATGGTTCCGACATTGTCCAGCGGAATGCCACGAAAAAAAAACGCGCCAGCGGCCGTTGAGACAACCGCCAGAGTCATCACGCCTCCGATTGACACCGACAGCCAGGTATCACGCCTGGCGATGCGCAGCGCTGTCGGCTGGGGCAGTCCGTTTGTCCAGCGTTCCCGTACCGCGTCGGCGTGCAGGAACAGGTTATAGGGCACGACCGTTGTGCCAATCAGGGCCACAACGAGCAGCACGGAGTCGACGGGCAGACTCGGCCACACCGCACCCCGGACCAGTTCGGCCGCAGACGGACGGGCCAGCAGGGCGGTCAGGACAAACACCAGGCTCATGCCCAGCACCAGGACGAGCAGGCAGCGCTCAATCGCCCGATAGGTTCCCAGGGCCAACAGGAAGACAACAAGCAGCCCGATACCCAGCGCCCACAGCTGGGCGGGACCGCCACTCAGCAGGGCCAGACCGACGGCCGCGCCGGTGATATTGCCGGTTTCAAACGCCGCATTGCCGCCACCAATCCCAACCACGACCAGGGCGCACACAGGCAGTCGCAGACGCGAGTCGGCAAAGACCGTCCGCAGGGCTTGGCCAAGACCCCGACGGCTGACAAGGCCGAGCCGGGCGGCCATCTCCTGGAGGACAATCGTGGCCAGGACCGAAAAAACAAGCGCCCACACCAGGTCATAGCCAAAGCGGGCTCCGGCCAGGCTGGCCGTTGTCACCGTGCCCGGCCCGATAAAGGCGGCCACGACCAGAAAACCCGGACCGTAGCGTTTCATGCGCGGACTATGGCCGATTTCTGGTGACGAAGAAAGGCAGGAATGGGCAAGCGCCCGAGCGCGGGAAATTTCGGCTGGTGAATGGCGTCTCATCCAGCCTTGCCCCCTCTTCCCGAGCCATAGTAGAGTCGGCCCCGCTGTCCGCGGTCGGAGGTGAAGGAGGGGACCCCATGGCACGACCGGTTCGCTACAACATGATTGGCCTGCTGTTCTGCAGCTCGGTCGTCAATTACATCGACCGGGTCAATATCTCGGTCGCCGCACCGGTCATCATGGCCGCCACCAACTGGGACAAAGACCGCTTTGGGCTGGTCTTCTCCGCCTTTCTGGTCGGCTATGCGCTGTTCCAGATTCCCGGCGGTCTGGTGGCTGATCGCTGGAGCGCCCGCAAGGTGCTGGCCGTGGCGTTTTGCGGCTTTTCGCTGTTCACCGCCCTGACCCCGCTGGGCCAGCTGGGCTTCGTGCTGTTCCTCGGCATGCGCTTCCTGGTCGGGGCGTTTGAGTCCCTGACCTTTCCGGCTCTGACCTCGCTCAACTCGCGCTGGATTCCACGCACCGAGTTTGGTCGGGCTCAGACGATCAGCATCTCGGGCGTCACCGTCGGCCAGATGATCGCCTACCCGCTGACGACCTGGATTGTGGTCCAGTTCAGCTGGCCGAGCGTGTTTTACTTCAACGCCCTGCTCGGCTTTGTGTGGGCTGCGGTGTGGCTGTGGTATGCGACCGACACGCCGCAAGAACACCCGCGCATCAGCCAGGCCGAACGCGACTATATCGAGTCCAACCTGTCGCCCAAGCCGAGCGAGCCGCTGCCCATCCGCACCCTGTTTCGCAGCTGGCCGCTGTTCACCGTGTGCCTCAGCTATATGGGCTATGCCTACATCGGCTGGATGTTCCTGTTCTGGTTTCCGACCTATCTGGTTGAGGGACGCGGGATGTCGCTGGCAACGATGGGCCTCATGGGCGTCCTGCTGCACGGGGCGGGCTTCCTGGGCATCCTGGCCGGTGGCGCGGTCTCGGACTGGCTGCTGCGCACGGGTTGGAGCGCCCAGTTTGCCCGGGCTCGGCTGGCCGGCTTCGGGGTCGGCGTGTCCCTGCCCTTTCTGCTCGGCGCGGCCGTGGTGCCCTCGACCACGCTGTCCATATTGTTCCTGATCGTCTTCTACTTCTTTTTTGCCAGTGCAGCGGCCGGCTATACGACCGTGTCGATTGAGTTCAACCCCCACTTTGCCGGGGCAATCTTTGGCATGATCAACTGCCTGGGCAGTTTCGCCGGTATCTTCGGTCCGATGACCGCCGGCTTCATGCTGGCCGGCGGAGGCACCTGGACTCTGCCGTTTTTTGTCGCCACCGGGGTCGGCTGCGTGTGCACGGCCATCCTGCTCGTCGTGCCGATTCGGCCGATTGCGTTTGCCGGCTCCGCCGTCCCGGAGGGAGAAGGACAGCAGGCCGAGGCCTGAGACTGAACCCGTATTTGACTTCAATGCGGCGATTTCCTAAGCTGGCGGGCGCCGATACGCCGGCCACGGAAGGAGCCCCAGCATGGATTTTGAATACTCACCCAAGGTCACCGAGCTGCGCCAAAAAGTCCAAGGCTTCATGGACGATTACGTCTACCCCAACGAAAAAACGTATTCCGAGCAGCTCGACAGCCAGGGCGACCGGTGGCAGATTCCGCCCATTCTGGAAGAACTCAAGCAGCAGGCCAAGGCTCAGAACCTGTGGAACCTGTTCCTGCCCGAGAGCGATTACGGCTATGGCCTGAGCAACCTGGAATACGCGCCGCTGGCCGAGATCATGGGCCGGGTGCACTGGGGGTCTGAGGTGTTCAACTGCTCGGCCCCGGATACCGGTAACATGGAAGTCCTGTCACGCTACGGCACCCAGGAGCAGCAGGACCGCTGGTTACAGCCCCTGCTGAACGGTGAAATCCGGTCGTGCTTTGCCATGACCGAGCCGGCAGTCGCCTCGTCCGACGCGACCAATATCGAGTCAAGCATCGTGCGTGACGGGGACGAGTATGTCATCAACGGCCGCAAATGGTGGTCGTCGGGCATGGGCGACCCGCGCTGTCAGATCATCATCTTCATGGGCAAGACCGACCCCGACAACCCGAGCCGTTACTTGCAGCAGTCGCAGATCCTGGTGCCGCGCGACACGCCGGGTATCAACATCATTCGCATGCTGTCGGTGTTCGGCTATGACGACGCGCCCCACGGCCACGCCGAGGTCGAGTTCAAGGATGTCCGGGTCCCGGCCTCAAACATGATTCTGGGCGAGGGCCGGGGCTTTGAAATCGCCCAGGGCCGGCTGGGGCCGGGCCGTATCCACCACTGCATGCGGCTCATCGGGCAGGCCGAACGCGCCCTGGAGAAAATGTGCAAACGGGCCAAGTCGCGGGTCGCCTTCGGCAAGCCGGTTTCGGAACGGACGGTGACCCAGGAGCGGATCGCCGAGGCCCGTATCTCCATCGAACAGGCCCGGCTGCTGACGCTCAAGGCCGCCCACATGATGGACACGGTCGGCAATAAGGCGGCCCGGGCCGAAATTGCGATGATCAAGGTCGCCGCACCCAATATGGCCCTCAAAGTGATCGACTGGGCCATGCAGGCTCACGGCGGGGGAGCGGTGGACGAAGAGTTCGGCCTGGCCAAAGCCTATGCCCAGGCGCGGACCCTGCGCTTTGCCGACGGCCCGGACGAGGTCCACCGCAACCAGATCGCGCGCCTGGAGCTGCGCAAGTACGACCAGTAGGGGCGACCGGCCGGTCGCCCCTACCACACACCCTAAGGCCGGAAGTAGGGAATCACGTATTTGCCGAACAGGCGGAGCGAGTCCATGATGTTCTGGTGCGGGATGCCGCCGAACTGCATGAAGCACAGCACCTGATCGATACCCGTCTGTTCGTATTTTTTCAGAATGCGAATACAGGTGTCGGGGTCGCCCATACAAAAGGTCCCGCCCTCGATCAGGTCGTCGAGCGTCTTGCCCGTCCGCTCGCCCTGCACCGCGCCAACCGCAAATTTATACGAGTCGGGCACCTTCACCCCCTGCTCCTGCCACGGCCGATACAGCTGGACCGACTTGTTCAAAAACCACTGACCGGCCGGGCCACCGACTTCGCGGGCCTGTTTGTCGGTCTCGGCGCAGTGCACGATCCCTAGTGCGGCAACGTTATCGTTGACGAAGGCCCCGACCGGCTCGGCCTCTTGGATGCCCTGCCGATAGATGTCCACCCGCCGGTGCAGCTCCTCTGGGTCGCCGATATGAAAACACAGCGCACCAATCCCCTTGCGGCCGGCGTTGGCAAAACTGTCCGGCTGGGCACAGGCGACCCACAGCGGGGGATGCGGCTTTTGGACCGGCTTGGGAATGACCGAACGCGGCGGGACCTTGAAATAGTGGCCCTCGTGCGAAAACGTCTCCTCCGTCCACATACGGGGAATCATGCTGATGGCTTCTTCCCACATGGCCTTGGTCTCTTCCGGGTTGATCTCAAAGCCGCCCATCTCAATCAGGGTGGTGGACCGTCCGGTGCCGAGATCCATCCGCCCGTCGCTCAGAATGTCGAGCACCGCAGCCCGCTCGGCGACCCGAATCGGATGGTTGTACTGGGGCGGCAGGAGCGCCACCGCATGGCCGATCCGAATCGTACTCGTCCGCTGGGAAATCGCTCCGTACAACACCTCCGGGGCCGGGCAGTAGGAAAACTCGGTCAGAAAGTGATGCTCGACCGTCCAGAAATGCTCAAAGCCCATTTCCTCGGCCAGCATTACCTGGGCGATGACCTGCTTATAGGTGTCCTGTTCGATGCCCGGATAGTGGGGTTCCGGAATCTGGATTTCATACATCAGACCAAATTTCATGTCGCTTCCTCCTTTGTCAGTGTTCAGCAAGGCTGGCCAGCAGCGCCCCGGCGTCGGGCGCGTCGAGCAGCAGATTGCCGACCAGCACGGCGTCCACTGCGCCGTGCAGGGCCGCGCACTCGTCGGCGGCCGCCAGCTCGTCCAGGACGATGACGGTCTTGTGGGGCGGGACCATGGCGGCCAGCCGCTCAATCCGTTTCGGCTCGATCCCGCCCGACGGCGAGCTGATGCCCAACACGAACGCCCCCGCGCTCAGCGCCAAGTCAACCTCGGCCGGGGTCTGGACCGCGACCACCGGCGTCATATGGCTGGCGCTGGCGACGCTGACCAACTGGCTCAAGGTCTCGGCCTCAAGCCCGCCGGCCCACAGAACAAGCGCGTCCGCGCCGCACAGCCGGGCGTGAAGAATCTGGCGCGGATGGATGACCAGGTCGAGCCGCAACACGGGTGCGCTGACCGCCTCCGAGACCGCCCGCAGGTCGTCGAGCGAGGTGCCGAACAGGCTCGGCTCGGTGTATACGCCGACCGCGCCGACCTCGGCCTCATCACAGGTCAGGGCCAGGGCCACCAGGTCGGTCTGCGGCCAGCTCCGGCCGGTACGGGGATCGGTCCGCTTGAGGGCCGCAATACAGGCCAGCTCCTGCTTGTGGGTGGTGACATACTGGGCAAAGGCCCGGATGCTGGGGCGCACCTCACTCAGCGGCAGCTCGGTCAGACGCGCCAGTTCGGCGTCTTTTGCGGGGCGTAAGGCCTTCCAGTCCATACGCCTAGTCGCGTCGGAAGCGCGACAGGTCGGGCAGACCGGTCCGGGCGGTCACCCCGCCATCGACCCGGATCGCCTCGCCGGTAATAAACGACGCCTCGTCGGAGGCCAGAAACAGAACCGTATTGGCAATCTCCTCGGGCTCGCCCATCCGACCGATCGGGTGGGCCTGACCCTGGACCTGACGAAACTCATCGGCCCGCTCACCGCCCAGCAGCTGGGCCACCCGCGTATTGATCGCTCCGGGACACACGCAGTTGACCCGGATATTGCGGGTGGCGTTTTCAATCGCGGCGGTGCGCGTCAGGTTGATCACCCCGGCCTTGGCGGCGTTGTACGAGGCCATACCATAGTCAGCCCCGGTTCCCGAGATGGACGCGGTGTTGATAATCGTGCCTGCCCCCTGTCGGTGCATGATCGGCAGGCAGTACTTCATGCCCAGGAAGACGCTGGTCAAGGTCACGGCCAGAACCCGGTTCCAACCCTCCAGGCTGTACTCTTCCAGGCGTCCCAGTTCGGCCAGGCCGGCGTTATTGAACATCACGTCGAGCCGGCCGTAGCGGTCGAGCGCCAGGTTGACGGTTGCCTCGACCCCCTCGGGCTCGGCCGCGTCCATCTTCAACCATACGGCCCTGCCCCCGCTGCCGCTCAACTCCTGGGCCACGGCTTGGGCGCGTTTGCCGCTCAGGTCGGCAACCACCACCGCCGCTCCCTCCTGCACGAACCGGCGGGCGGTCGCCGCACCAATACCCGAGCCGCCAGCCGTAATCACGGCCACCTTGCCATCAAATCGTCCGGCCATCGCTGTTTCTCCCCTCGTCCGCAGTCTTCCTGCCCTGGGTTAAAGCACCCCCGACCGGCCAAGACAAGGGGACGGGCAGGCTAGGGCGGAGGGAAGATTCTCACAATAGGTGAAAACGGAAGAGTCCGGCCGATGGCCGCAGCGACCTGCTCGGCGCGCGCGGCCGAGGGAAACGGACCGAGCACCACCCGATACCAGCGCATGTCCGTCCCGGGCAGGTCTACGACTTCGGCCTGGTAGCCCTCGTCCTGTAGCAGTTGCGCGGCCTGTGCCGCCCGCTCGGACGAACGAAAGGCGGCGACCTGGAGCTGATACACGACCGCCCCGTCTGGCGCGGCTGAGGGGGTGTCCGCCGTCTCTGTGGGATCCGGACTCGAGGCGGGCGGCGGGGACGGGAGGTCGGGAACCAGGGCGGCCAGATTGCGGCCCAGGTCATCAATGGCCCGCAGCATTTGTTTGTTGGTGAGATGGCGCAGCATCAGCACCGCACTCGGCGCGATACCGAGGAGAGACAGGGGCACCTCGCCGTGCCGAAAACGGGTGGCGTAGGACTCCTCAACCAGGGTCTGGCCGGTTTGGGTATCGATCAGCAGGATACCGCCGTCCAGGGCGATATCGGCGTACAGTCCCAAATACAGGCGGTCGGCCTGAGTCACGATCCCGTATACCAGGGCGTGACAGCCCAGGATTTCGCCCAGCGACTGGGCCGGCAGCTGGCGCCAGTCCGACGGCAGCCTGGAGTCGATCTCGTGCAGTTCGACATCGCGAAAGCGCTTGATGCTCAGGTGTCCGGCAAAGCTACGGCGTACCTGACTGCCGACATCGGGCTGACCGCTCTCGTTGGTGAAGGGCAGGACGCACAGCTGTCTGGGGCTCGACTCCTGCTGGCTCCAGGTCACAAAATGGGAGGAAGGCGGGCCCGGCTTGCGCGGCCCACAGGCCGTGCACAGCACCACCAGCCACACCACCCCAGCCCACTTGCTCATCCTCACCTCCTGCCCACACCGCACTG